>CAJXII010000018.1 GCA_913054415.1 uncultured Arcobacter sp. | reverse complement strand
GTTGATAATTTTTATGACTAAATACAACTTTTGCCAATTTCACAGCAGGTGGATATAGATTTGCCCTTTTTTCTAACTCATCATCTAAAAAATCTTGATAACTTTGCTTTAGCATATATTTTTCAAAAAAATCTTTATTTTTAGTCTGAATTATCACTTTGCCTTGACCTTTTCTTCCACTTCTTCCTGAAATCTGTAAAGCTAGTGATAGTGCTTTTTCTCTTGATCTATAACTTGTCATATTTAAAACACTATCTATTCCTAATATCACCGCTAAAGTAACATTATGATAATCATGCCCTTTGGATAACATCTGAGTTCCTACTAAAATATCAATTTTATTATCATTGAATTTTTTTAATATTTTTTTTAGCTGTCCATTTGTTTTGATACTATCCCTATCAAATTTGGCTACAATTTTATCGTTAAAAATATTTTCTAGTTGAGATGCTATCTCTGCTGTTCCTAATCTATAATTTTTGATCAATCCACCACAACTAGGACAATTACTTACTAAATGTTGTGTATAGTTACAATAGTGGCAACGAAGTGAATTTTGATCCTTATGCAAACTAAGACTTACTGAACAAAATGGACACTCCAAAGATTTACCACAGTCACTACATATTTGATATTTAAAATTCGCCCTAGTTGGCAAGAATACAATAACTTGTTCGTTTTTAGCTAAGACCTCTTTTATATTATCAACTACCATATCATCCAAACCTACATTTTGTTGATCAAACAATATCTTTTTGGTTGTATCAAAATATGTTTGAGTATTGACAATACAAGGCACTTTATAATATGAATTTAAAGATGGAGTTGCTGATCCTAAGATCACTTGAATATCAAATCTTTGACCAATATATAAAGATAGATCTTTTGCATTAAGCCTAGGTTTTTGTTCAGATTTATAAGAATCATCATGCTCCTCATCAACAATAATCAATCCCAAATTTTTATATGGCAAAAACAATGCCGATCTAGCTCCAGCTATAATATTTATCTTGCCTTTTTGTAGTTGCTGTAAAATTTCAATTTTTCTTTTTTTTGTTATTTTAGAATGCCAAATAGCAACACTATTTCCAAAAACTAATTCTAATCTTTTTTGCATTTGTGGAGTTAATGCTATCTCTGGCATAAGCATCACAACTTGTTTGTTTTTAGATACTGTATCAAGCATAGATTTGATATATATCTCTGTTTTACCACTACCTGTAGCACTAAACAAAAGTGATAATCTATTTTTTTTAGTAAAATTATATAGTTTTTGTTGGATATTAGAAAGCATAATTTTATCACTATTATAATCTATCTTATCCTCTATATCCAAAGTTTGATCAAAAGGTGTATAGATGCTCAAAGCTTCCGATAAACTACATATATAATATGCTGATATAAATTTTGCACTTACTAACATCATATCATCATAATATCTATTTGTTACAGAGATAATATCTGAACACTTAAAAGATGGCTGATCAACTTTTTCTACTACTACTGCTAAAAGATCTGATTTTCTTCTAGCTAGTTGGACATATACCTCTTGACCTATTTTGATATCTTGAACACTTTGGTATGTCAAAGGCTCAAGTGGAGATTTTAAGATGGCAACTTTATAATAATTCATTGTGTCATCTCTTGACAATATTTATCTTTTATATCACAATCAAAAGTAAAATCATCACTATTATAAACAAATTTTACATACTCATCACTATTGATCCAAGCTTTATAGGTATTTGTCATATCTTTAGACCAATTTCCACCTTTGTTTGAAACCGCTTTTATAGGTTGTTTCATAATCAGATTAAATAGTTCTTTATCATTATCATCCAAACTATCAAGTATTGGTATATTTGCTTTGAGTCTTTGCTCTATGATATTGCTATTTATTTTTTCCCTTATATAAGCTACTTGTGCTTGTAGTTTTAAAATATTTGCTTTTTGGATACTATTGCTATATTTTGATACTGCTACACTAGAAAGAATAGATACAACAATAATAACAAAAATTAACTCTAGTAATGAAAAAGATTTTTTTAAGATCATATTATGTTTTAGTTTGATTAAACTCATCTACTCTTTGTATTTGGGTTTGAACATCTTTTTTAAAGGCAATAAATTCATGAGTTCGTCTAAGATATGCTAAAAGAAGCTCTTTTGTGGAGATCTCTTTATCTAAGTCTAAAAACTTAGTAATCTCCTCTTGAACTTCTCCATTTAGGTCTGGACCTATATCTATAGTGTATGCGAAATTGTTAATATGAAAAGTTAATGTTTTATTATCTACTACCATAGTGCTATTTTATCAAAATAATCTTTAGAATTACATTTTTTTTATAAAATCATAAGAGTTTAAAAATCTAAAAGCCAAAAGATTTTCCAAAATAGCGATAATCACTATAAATGTCAAAAATGAACTTCCACCATAACTAAACATAGGCAATGGCAACCCAACTACTGGAGCAAAACCTATTACCATCAAAATATTTACACTCATATTTAAAAAGATAAGCAACCCAACTCCAGATGCAAATACCCGTATAAGATAATCATTTTTAAAATAATAATTCAAAAGTAAAAGATGGATAATCGTTGCTAGATACAGCAATATCAAAACAAGCGAACCTATAAATCCATACCGCTCCACAAATGAAGCAAATATAAAATCACTTGTAGCAATAGGTAAAAATTTTAGATGTGTTTGTGTAGCCTCTTGCACATCTTTACCATATAATCCACCTGATCCTATAGCAATAATAGATTGTTGCACATGGTAACTTGGTTTTTTACTCATAAAATCAGTGATCCGTTTTTTTTGATAATCTTTGATTAAATATGTATATATCAAAGGCGACGAAACTGATAAAACAAGCACAATAGTAATAATAATCTTTTTGTCAATACCAACAATTAAAAGTATTCCATAACCTGTAAGAAGCAATATTAATGCCGTTCCTAAATCTGGTTCTTTTGCTATTAAAATAAATGGCAATACAATATAAAATGAAAAATATAAAAAATCTTTTATTTTATATCCTGTTTCAGGTGGTGGTTTTTGTTGAATCAGATATGCCAACATCAATAAAAAAGCTGGTTTTATCAACTCAGAAGGCTGAATTGTCATATGTAAAAATGGTAACTGAAGCCATCTTTTTGCACCCAAAATAGATATTCCAAAAAACTCAACACCTATTAAAAGAACAATCCCCAACCAATACAAAATAGGTATCACTCTAGCAAACTTTCTAAATGGAAATAAAAATACAACTACAAAAAGAACAGATGCAATACTAAAGTAAACCAACTGCTTATTTGCTAAGGTTAGATTTATCTCACCTATTAAATGATGTGATAAATATATCATTGGTAGTATAAATATTATAAGTTCAAAATCAAAATGTGATATAATTCTTTTATCAAATAAAAACATAAAGAGATAATAGCATAATATGAATAAAACAATTATTGTAGATCAACAAACAAGAATAGATAAATTTCTAACAACACAACTCAATCAAAGTAGAAATCAAATAGAACAACTAATCAAAAAAGGATTTGTTCAAGTCAATAGCAAAACTATAACCAAAACAAGTTACAAATTAAATATCGATCAACAAATAGATATAGATTTTCCGGCACCACCATCTTTAGAAGCAAAAACAGTAGATTTTGATGTGCAGATTGTTTATGAAGATGATGATATACTTGTTATCAACAAACCATCAGGTTTAGTTGTGCATGATGCTCCAAGTGTCAAAGAAGCTACACTTGTTGATTGGCTCAAATCTAAAAATATCTCTTTATCTACTATAAGTGGAGAGCAAAGGCATGGGATTGTGCATAGACTTGATAAAGGCACAAGTGGATTGATGGTAGTTGCCAAAACAGATACTGCTCATACTATATTATCACAACAACTACAAGATAAAACAATGGGAAGATACTATTTAGCTTTGATAGATTTAGCTTTAAAAGATGATACAACAATAGAAAAACCAATAGGGCGAAACCCAAACAATAGACTCAAACAAGCAGTAATCACCAATGGAAAATGGGCAAAAACAACATTTATAAAACTTATAGAAAATCCGACAACAAAAATAGAACTTATAGCTGCCAAACTATTTACAGGTAGAACTCATCAAATAAGAGTTCATTTAGAATCTATAAATAGACATATCTTAGGAGATATATTATATGGTTTTAAGGGTAAAAAAGATAAAATAGACAGAGTATATTTACATGCTTATAATCTATATCTAACACATCCTACTACTCATAAAAATATGAGTTTTAAAGTAGATATGCCTGATGATATGATAAGTTTATGTAAAGAAAATTTTAATACGGAAGTTATAAATGAAAAAATTAGCCCAACTTATATTATTGATAGGTTTAATCAGCTTTAGTGGTTGTAGTGTAAACAATCTACCCGATCAAAATGCCAAGCCAAAAATAGATGAAAATCTACCGCAAGTTTCGTTAGATAGTTTTAAATATATATCTGATATAACCAGTATAGCTTTTGAATGGCAAAGGGTAAAATCTCCTAAAATCAAAGGTTATTATCTATATAGAGCAGAAGTATCAAAAGATGCTACAAGTTTTAAAAGAGTAGCCTTTATCAAAGGTAGCTATGCTTCGCACTATTTAGATGCCGATCTTAAACCAGATACACAATATATCTATGCTATTGCAACAGTAGCTTACAACAACCAAGAATCAAGACCAACACAAACAAATCCTATTACTACTTTACCTTTACCTGAGCCTATATCTTTTGTAGAGGCTATTAGTGATCTTCCAAAACAGATCAAAATCATATGGAGACCACATCCAAATAGTAGAATCAATAGATATATTATCCAAAGAAGCACTTTAAAAGATCCAAAATGGAGAGATATCGCAACTATCAAACATAGACTAAATGTAGAGTATATCAATAGAAACTTACCAAATGGGGCAACTTATTCTTATAGAGTAATAGCTGAAACTTACGACAATATCAAAACATTACCAAGCGTTGTAGTTACTGCAACAACAAAAGCTTTACCAAATCCATCTTTAGAGATTGATGCAACATCAAATCTTCCAAGAAAAATAAGAGTAACTTGGAAATTAAGAGTTAAAATGGATGATCTACAATATTTCAAAATATACAGAAGTAGTAGCGAACATGGATATTATGAGCTTATCTCAAAAGCAAAAAAAGATGATAACACTTTTGATGATGTAATAAATCAAGATGGTAAAACAGAATATTACAAAATAACTACCGTTGATAAAGATAATTTAGAAAGTCCTAAAAATACACTATCTATTATTGGAAAAACACTTGAAAAACCAGCTAAACCTGTCATCACATTAGCACAAATCCAAGATAGAAAAGCTATCTTAAATTGGCAACCAGGAGATAGTAGAGCTGTATCATACAATATATACAAAACAGTAAGAAAAAGTTTTTTTGATAGAGCAACTTCTAAAATCAAAAATACCAAAGAGCTTAGATTTGAGGATAGAGATATTATAAGAGGTATAACTTACGAATACTCTATTGAAGCTGTTGATGAGTTTGGTTTAGTATCTCAAAAAACAAAAGAAGCAACATTAATCATACCACAAGTAGATCCAAAAGAAAATGCCCCATCTACTACTAAGTGATCATAAACAGATATCTACACCAACTATTTATGATGGTGTAGAGTTTGATTTTGTAGCACATCATCCATTAGAATCTAAAATTGCTGTCAAAACAGATAATAAAGAGTTTTTATTAACTTTAAAAAATAAAGATAATAATAAACTACTTAAATTAGATACATCTACTAGAGTATCGCCTGTAAGTTTGGCACAAAAAGCTTTAAATAGTTATGCTAATTTATGTGGTGCTAATATTTTGTTTTCAAATACACAACCTAAAACAAAAAAACTAGAGCCTAAAAAAGAGTATCTAAAAGATATAGAGTATTTTGTCCATAGTTTTAGCATCACAAAAGATATATATATAGAAGTGGGATTTGGAAGTGGGCGACATCTAATATATCAAGCTTTGCAAAATCCAGATAAACTTATTATTGGACTTGAGATACATACACCTTCTATTGAACAGATGCTAAAACAAGTCAAATTGCAAAATATTACAAATATTATCGCTGTCAATTATGATGCTAGATTGTTTTTGGAGTTTTTAGATTCAAATAGTGTGCAAAGAATATTTGTTCATTTTCCTGTGCCTTGGGATAAAAAACCGCACAGACGAGTTCTAAGTGATGAATTTATCAACGAATCACTTAGAGTTTTAAAACCAAATGGAACTTTAGAACTAAGAACAGATAGCATAAAATATTTTGAATATACACAAGAGTTGATAAAACATTTTGCCAATACCCCAACTAAAATTATCAAAAATCAAGATATTGATATCACAAGCAAATATGAAACAAGATGGAAAAAGCAAGGCAAAGATATATGGGATGTGATATTTACTTCAACTACCAAAGATGCCAAAATTAAAAATCAATACGATTTTAATTTTGAAAACAATATAATTTCATTGGAAAATCTAACTTTACCAAACAAACCTATGGTTAAAAAAGATTTTTTTATACATTTTGAATATAGATATATTACAGATAAATCAAATGGATTGATTAAACTAACTTTTGGTAGTTTTAATAAACCTGTAACAAAATATATTTTAGTCCAAGATGGCAAACTATCATATTATCAAGGTTTGCCATTACCAACAAGTGCAAACTACAAAGCACATAATCTAATCAAAGAGGTGATTTTTGATATTAGCTAAAAATTTATATCTATCTTATGATAATAAACACAATATTATAGAAAATGGTAATTTTAATATAAAAAATGGCGAGTTTATATTTATATCTGGATCAAGTGGAAGTGGTAAATCTACACTTCTTAAATCTCTATATGGGCAAATACCACTAAATGCTGGTGCATTATTGGTAAATAAAACAGATTTAAAAAACATAAACAATAAAAACTTACAAAATCTAAGAAAAAATATAGGGATTGTTTTTCAAGATTATAAGCTTATTCAAAACTATACAATCGAAGAGAATATTATGTTGCCACTTAAAATCAATGGTTACAAATATGAACAATCTATGCAACAAGTGCATAAACTTCTAAATCATATAAAGCTAAAAAATAGATTGGGATATTATCCACCACAACTAAGTGGAGGTGAGCAACAAAGAGTTGCAGTTGCTAGAGCTTTAGCACACAATCCAAGAATTATACTAGCTGATGAGCCTACAGGAAATCTTGATGATTACTCAGCAAATGTAATATGGAATCTTCTAAGAGGTGCCAATGAACAATTAGGTATAACAGTTGTAGTAGTAACTCACAAAATACCTTCAAATTTTGGACTTTATTATAGACAACTATCTATCAATGACGGAGTGATATATGAAGTATCTTAAAAGTATTTTTGCTTTTACTTTGCCACTATTTTTATTGCTTATGAGTTTATCGGCATATCTTAGTGTCAATAATCTTGTCAATAACTACAAACAAGAGATTATCAACGATTACTCTATACTTGTTGTATCAAGAGTGCCTTTAAATAAGGATGATATTACCAAATTAGCAAATATAGAAGTAAAAGATATAAAAGGTATCAGTAGAGATGATATTTTAACAAATATAAAAAAACAATTATCAAAAACTTCTTTTAAACTTTTACAACAAAAACTACCATTTTTTTATAAAATATATCTAACTCAATACCCAAGTTATTCGGAGTTAAATCTAATACAAAAGCAACTAAAAGAGTTTAAAACTATCAAAAGAGTGGAAACTTTTGCTTCCAATCACAATAAAATCTATGCATTGCTTAACTTTTCACAACAGTTAGTGAAAATAGTATTTGGTTTATTTTTAATCTTTGTGATTTTATTTTTATCAAAACAGATCTCAATTTGGTTTTATGAACATAAAGAGCGAATAGAGATAGTAAGATACCACGGAGGAAGTCTAACTTATAGTGCTAAACCTATTATTCAAGTATCGTTTATTAGTGCATTGTTATCTATTATTTTAACTATTGCTACTTTATTTTTTATTCAAAAAAATATCACTATGTTTTTTTCTGAAGAGTTTTTATCTATCTTTTCGCAACATAAAATAGTAGTGATAAACTATATTTTTATAGCTGGATTATCTTTGATAGTATCGACACTATCTATAGTTGGTGTTTTAATAAAATATCAAACTAAAAAATAGCAATGAGGTAGTTTGTGTTTAGAGTAATACTTTTATCTATTTTATTAATAACCACATTTTATGGATCGACAAAAACAATAGATAAAAAAATAAAAAATAATAAAAAGAGTTTAAAAAATACCTCTGTTATAAAAAAACATACTGCAACAAAAATAAAACTTCTTGCTGATTCTATAGCTAAAAATGAAGAAGAATATGAAAAATTAGAGCATGAAGAGGAAACTTTAATCAATACTATTTTTTTGAATAAATTAAAATTACAAAAAGTCAAATCTGATGTAATAGAGCTGAAAAAAAACACTATAAAGATAAAACAACAAACAAAATCTATACAAGAAAATATTGTAGATGAAGTTATAGATAAGTATAGTGCATCTTTAGCAATCCCTTTAGCTAAAAAATCAGATCAACAAGAGGTTATAGATAAAGAGGTTTATACACTACTACTTGAGCAATCAAAAGACAATATCCTACAACTAAATCTAAACTATTTAGAGTTAATTACAACAACAAGAAACAATGAAAACAAAATGATACAACTAGCTCAATATATTAAAGAGCAAGAGGGTAAAAAAATAAAACTTAAACAACTAAAAAAAACCAAAGCAAAAACTATCAAACTTTTATCACAACAACATAAAAAATATCAAAAACAACTACAAAAGATTATCGATCAACAAAACCATATTCAAGATATACTTAGTAATTTACATATTCTTAAAATCCAAACAATAAAAAAAGAGAAAAGAGCAAAAGAGCAAAAACAAAAAGAGCAACAAAGAAAATCAAGACTAGCAAAACTAAAAGAGCAACTTAAAATAAAAGCTAAACAAAAAGCTAAAAAGAAAAAACGATCAAGACCATTACAAAATAAAGAGATCAAAATCTCAAAAGATCGTAAAATATTAGACAAAGCTATCAATATCAAAGTAAAAAATATAGGCTCATCTACTAGAGGTATCAAAATAGCCAAATATAAAGGTAGAAAAACAATAGCTCCTTTAAAATCATATACAATAGTAAAAAAATTTGGTAAATACTATGATCCTGTATATAAAATAGAGCTATTTAATGAAGCTTTAACTATGAAGCCTAAGCGACCAAATAGCAAAGTTTATAATATTTTATCAGGAAAAATTGTATATGTAAAACAAAACCAAGGAATCTTATCAAATGTCGTTATTGTGCAACACTCAAACAATTTAAGCACAATCTATTCAAATTTGGATAGAATTGCACCAACTTTAAGGGTAGGCAAATGGATAAAAAAAGGTTTTGTAGTGGGTAGGGTAAGTGATACTCTTATGTTTCAAGCTACTAAAAATGGTAAATTTATAAATCCAAAAGAGCTTATAAAATAAGGAAGAATATGAAAGCATTAGCATTATTTAGCGGAGGATTAGATTCAGTTTTAGCGATGAAGCTTATTATTGATCAAGGTATAGAAGTGATTGCCATAAATGTAAATACAGGATTTGGTGCAACAACAAGCAGAGATGAACATATGAAATTTATGTGTGAACAAATAGGTGCCAAACTTGAGATTTTAGATCTAAGAGATGAATATTTAGATGAAGTACTTTTTGATCCAAAATATGGATATGGTAAGAATTTTAATCCATGTATTGATTGTCATGGATTTATGTTTAGATATACAGCAGATCTTCTTAAAAAATATGATGCGGCATTTATGATAAGTGGAGAGGTTGTAGGGCAAAGACCTATGAGTCAAAGAAAAGATGCTATGATACAAGTGCAAAAACTAAGTGAGCATGATGATCTTATAGTGCGACCTCTTTGTGCTAAACTTTTAGCACCAACCAAACCAGAAAGAGAAGGGTGGATCAATAGAGAGAAACTATTAGATATAAGTGGTAGAAGCAGATCAAGACAACTACAACTTGCAAAAGAGATAGGGTTAAAAGATTTTGAACCACCTGCTGGTGGTTGTTTGCTAACGGAAGAGAAATTTAGCGATAGACTAAGAGATTTTACAAAATATACAACTATGGACAAAAACGATATAGATACACTAAAAGCAGGACGACATTTAAGATTGCCAGATGGTGCTAAACTTATTATTGGAAGAGATAAAGATGATAATGAAAAACTAAAAAATACCACAAGCGACAAATATCTAAGAGCAAGAGTTTTAGATGCAAGTGGACCGTTTTGTTTATTTGATAAAACGGCAACTATTTCAGATAAACAACTAGCAACAAATATTATTATTACTTATGCTAGAACTCAAAAAGATAAGCTTTATACAGTAGATTTTACCGATTATCAACTTCAAGGGCAAAAATTTGATTCTAAAGATCAACTACAACAATATTTTATATAAATAAACCTATGAATATCAATACAGCAACACTACTAAATCTTCTATCACCAAAACTAGATATATCAGCAAAACATAAGATAGAATCTTTAAGTGTTGATAATAAAATTGATATAAAAACTTTATTACAAGACAAATCTATAAGAAATATTTTTGATGATCTTTTAAAAGATCTAAATGTAGGTATCAAAAATAAACAGCAAATTACAAAACTTTTACAAAATAGCAAACACCTTTTTGATTTTAAGCCACTTAATAACAATATTGAAAAAATCATCACACAAATAGAACAAGATCCAAAAACTCAACAAAAATTTACCAAAGAGTTAAATATTTTAAAACAATTCAAAGTAGATATTAAAAATATAGATACTACACAACTAAAAACAAATCTAAAAAATAATGGCATATTCTTAGAGTCAAAATTACTAAACAATGATAAAGATATTACACAAGATATAAAAGGGATACTTCATAAAATATCAGATCATATAGACAATAAAACTATAGATAAAACACTAGATCAAATAGGATACTATCAACTTTTATCTTTTTCAAATAACTCCAACTACCACCCTTTACCATTTCGTTGGGACAATATGGAAGATGGTGAGATAGAGTTTGTAAATGATACTAAAACAAATTCATGTCATATATCTTTGCTCCTAAAAGATTATGGAGAATTTAATAGTATGCTAATATTAGATAAAGATAAAAATTTAACCATCAACTTAAATATAGAACAAGATGAACTTAAAACAAAAATACAAAACAATATCCAACAACTAAGAAAACAACTAAATTTACTTAATCTAAACCTATCTGGCATAAATATATCTAGTTTAAATAAACAACCAAGTTATGAACAAAAAGCTTATCAAGCAAATGAAAAACTAAATCTATCTTTAGAGGTTTTGGCATAATGACAACATCTAAAAAAGCTGTAGCACTAAAATATGATAAAACAAAAGATTTAGCACCAAAAACAACTGCAAAAGGGCAGGGTAGTATCGCTAGACAGATTATTAAAATAGCTCAACAAAACGATATCCCTATCAAACAAGATGAAGATTTAGTGCAAATGTTAAGTCAAATCGAACTAAATCAAAATATCCCTGAAGAGTTGTATCAAGCAGTTGCAGAGCTATTTAGTTTTATATATGGATTAACAAATGAAAAAATATGATTATATTATAATTGGAGCTGGAATTAGCGGATCAAGTGTAGCTTTTAGTTTAAAACAAAGATTGCCAAATAGTTCTATTTTGATTATAGAAAAACTTGAAGATGTAGGTAAAGGTGCTAGTGGAGCAGCAGGAGCATTTTTATCTCCACTACTTGGTAAACCAAATAGATTTAAAGATATTGTTACTAATGCTTTAAAATACTCTACGCAATTTTATCTACAACATACTCCTAATTATATCGATCAATGTGGAACAATAAGAATTCCAAAAAATAAAGAGGATCAAGAAAAATTTAAAACTTATATACCATATATGGATTTTGAGTTTCAACAAAAAGAGGATGGTTATTATTTCCCTTTTGCTAGTGTTGTAGATAGTTATAATATTTGTAAAACTTTTACACAAGATATAGAAAAATATCTAAATTATGAAGTAAAAAATATAACTTTTAAAGATAACCATTGGCAAATAGATGAGCTATTTGAAGCATCAAATCTGATTCTTACAACAGGAGCTAGTCTATCCCTTATAGATGAAAAATATTTTAATATAAGAGCAGTTTGGGGGCAACGAATAGTATGTCAAACAAGTAGTTGTATAAAACAAAACTACCATAAAGAGTGTTCAGTATCAAGAACTATAAAAAAAGATGAAAATACCAATATAGTATCTATTGGAGCGACACATCATAGATTTGTATATGAAAAACCTATTAGTAATGATGATACACAAACACTACTTAAAAGAGCAAATAATATTATCACTTTAAAAGATATAAAAGTTATCGATCAATTAGCAGGAGCAAGAGCTAGTAGTTCCGATTTTCTTCCTCTTGTAGGTGAGATTATCAATAGTGATAAAACTTTAAAAGAGTTTCCTTATCTTGTCAATGGAACAAATGTTAATAGCAATAGATTTAGCAAATATCAAAAATTATTTTATCTTAATGCAGTAGGGGGAAGAGGGTTTGTCTTAGCACCATACTTAGCCAAAATATTAGTTGATTTTATAGTGGATGATAAAAAAATAGATGAGTATCTAACCTTAAATAGAGTTTTTAAAAAATGGGTGAAAAAACAATAAAATGACTATTAAGCAAAAATCAGATATTATAATTGTTCAATTTAGGAGATATATATGTTAGAGATTTTTATTGGTGCATATTGTGTATATTTTTTAGTTAATTTTTACACAACATTTATGCAAATAGATTATATTCAAAAAGCAAAAAAACAAACAGCTGTTATTTTAACACCATCAAAATATATTATAGCCGGTAACTATGCTACTAAATCACAAAAAGTAAGTTTATTATCAACTATATATGATTTTGTGATATTTTTTCTTTGGATAGGATTTGGGCTAGGTATTTTAGATGATTTAACAATCTCATATCATGGTTGGCAAAAAGCGGTAATTTTTATAGATAGTTTTATCATCATAAATTGGATCTTGGGCTTACCATTTGAACTATATACAACTTTTAAACTAGATAAAGAGTTCAAATTTTCAAATATGACACCAGCACTATATATCAAAGATACTATAAAAACAGGGATACTATTTTTACTATTTGGTAGTGCTGTAATAGCTGGATTAAGTTTTATTATTGAAAACTTTCCAACTTGGTGGATATGGGGATTTATATTTATATTTGCCATTATTATTATAATAAATATGGTATATCCTATTGTTAGAGATAAAATGTATGATAAATTTAGCCCATTAGAAGATAAAGTTTTAGAGGAAAAAATCAAAAAACTTCTTGATAGTGTAGGGTTTAAAAGTAGTGGAGTATTTAGTGTAGATGCTAGTAAAAGAGACAATAGACTAAATGCTTATTTTGGAGGATTAGGTAAAACTAAAAGGGTTGTCCTATTTGATACACTTATTGAAAAACTAACTCACAACGAACTCTTAGCTGTTTTAGGACATGAACTAGGACATTTCAAAAATGGGGATATTATTAAAAATATAGCTACTATGGGTTTTGTTATGTTTGTATTTTTTGCTATATTTGGTAATCTTCCTGATGAACTATTTTTACAACTTCATCTAAATAAAGAGCCTTATTCTATAATATTGGTTTTTTTGATGTTTAGTCCAATATTGTCATTTTTTCTTATGCCACTAATATCAGCACTAAGCAGACACAATGAATATGCAGCTGATGAGTTTGGAAGCAATCTAGCTACAAAAGATGATCTAGTTAATGCACTTTTAAAATTGGCAAATGAAAATAAATCATTTCCACTATCTCACCCTTTGTATATCTTTTTTCATTTTTCACATCCACCATTGGTTGAAAGATTAAAAGAGCTAGGCTATAATGGTGCTGGAATAGGTGCTATAAAAGATGAAGATGAAGCATTAAAACAAAGTTGCGAGGTTTAATAACTAATATGTTAAAACTTAGTAAAAAAATATCTAAAACTGTAGGTATTACAAATGCAAAATATAATCTTATTAAAGAAAATGATAAAGTTTTAGTAGGTTTTAGTGGTGGAAAAGATTCATTAACATTAATTCACACACTAAAAAGGATGCAAAAGCATACCCCTTTTAATTTTACATTTCAAGCAATAACTATTACTTATGGTATGGGGGAAGATGTAAGTTTTTTGCAAGAGCATTGCAAAAAGCATAATATCGATCATAAAGTTATCAACACAGAAATATTTGACATTAGCAAAGAAAAGATTAGAAAAAATAGTAGTTTTTGTAGTTTTATTAGCAGAATGAGAAGAGGGTATTTATATACTTATGCTTTGGAAAATGGATTTAATAAATTAGCATTAGGACATCATCTTGACGATGCTATGGAGAGTTTTTTTATGAATATGTTTTATAATGGTAGCTTAAGAAGTATGCCACCAATTTATAAAGCAAACAATGGACTTATGGTTATTAGACCATTGATTTTTTGTAGGGAGAGACAATTAAGAGCTTTTGCACAAGAAAATTGTGTAGATGTTGTAGGTGATGAATCGTGTCCTGCTATGAGAGTAGATATAAAGATGCCTTATGCTAGAGCAAAAACAAAAGAGCTTTTAGAAAAATTAGAGAAAGAAAATCCTCAAATATTTGTATCTTTAAAAGCAGCATTTCAGAATTTTCATCCAAATACATTTTTTAAACTAGAAGAGTTAGACAAGGAGTTCACATGAGTTTTTTATTTACACCAAAACACCATTTTAATTTAGCAAATATTGTTACATTTTTAAATATCACTTGTGGTATATTAGCAATATATTTTTTAACACATCAAGAGTTTTTTGGAGCAGCACTCTATGCTTGGTGTGCTGGTGCTTTTGATATACTTGATGGTAAAATAGCTAGAAAATATCAGTTATCTACAGAGTTTGGTGTGCAATTAGATTCTTTTGCTGATTTTTTATCATTTGTTATTGTTCCTGTGATGTTTATATATTTTGGAGTAATAGATGGCAAAGAGATACATTTTTTAAATACATCTTATGTTGCTTTTGCTTTTATACATTATGTAATATCAGGTCTTAGAAGACTTGTTCAATTCAACATAGACAATGATGCAGGAAAGGTATCAAAATATTTTACAGGAGTGCCTACTCCTATGGGAGCTATTTTATTATGGCTTATATATTTAGGATGGGTATATGAACTTATCCCAAATGAAAATATTGTATTATTTCTAATGATAATAGTTGGATATTTGTTAAATTCTAAAATCAAAATACCACACCCATAAAATAGGAGAAAAAATGAAAAGAGTAGAAGCGATAATCAAACCTTTTAAACTAGAGGATGTAAAAGATGCTTTAAGCGATGCAGGTATTACAGGTATGACTGTAAGTGATGTTAAAGGTTACGGAAGACAACAAGGTCATAGTGAATTATATAGAGGTGCTGAGTATATAGTAGATTTTCTACCAAAAATCAAAATTGATCTTATTGTAGCTGAAGATGATGTAGATCAAGTGGTTCAACTAATAATAAATTCTGCTAAAACAGGTAAAATTGGAGATGGTAAAATCTTTGTAAGTCCTATTGAAAAAATTATAAGAATAAGAACAAGTGAAGAGGATGAAGAGGCTATTTAGATTTTAGCCTATTTTTAAAAGATTACAAAAGCAAGGCTTTAGCCTTACTTTTATTTAGTTTTAGAATTGATATCTAAGAGCGATTCTAGTATCCGTAGCTGTTTTTACAGGATTTCCATACATTGCTGCATTTGAGCTATTGATTGTATCCATATCTGTTGGAGTTCCATCTGCTCCAAAGAATGCATTGCTTCCTGTATAGTCATAGCTAATATGTGTATATCTAAGAGATAACGACAAAGATGGAGTAAGAGGTTTTAACCAATAAGCTTCTAGTGCTGTTCCTCTTGCTGCTATTTTAGACCCTATCATAGTATCTTCAGCATAAGTCATACTTCTCCAATATTTACTACCGTGATTATATTCAAATCCAACTCTTCCATCTTCAGTAATAGGACAAGGCATTTGAACTCCTAGCCAAATAGAGTGACCTGATTTATTATCATTATCACCTAACATACCACCATCTGTAGTAGTTGGATCTGTTTTACTTGTGCTATAACTTGCAAAAAATGTAGTATCATCAAGAGTATCACTAATACCATCACCTATACCATCAGCTTTGAACATAATAGTTGTTAAAATTATATTTCCAACATCTGCAAATTTATTATTACTATTATTTCCATCAGTAAGATCACTTTGAGTATAACCAATTAAATGGTTTGCAGTTGCCCAATTTGTATTGATAGAATATTGTCCATCATCATAAGGAACAAATATGAAACCTATCATATTTGAATCTGCAGTAAAACCACTATTTTTTGAATAATCTGCTCCACTATTATCATTAAATCTTTGTGTAGCATTTGTTATACCTCTACCTGCACAAATTTTAAACCAAGAACCAGTAAGTGGTGTAACATTACCTAAATTCCATCTTAAACTTACACCATCAAATTCAACATTTACAGTTGAAGCAATAGCAGATTTTCTTTTATTACCCTCTCTATAGTTTATACCCAAACCACCTGTAGATGGTCTTCTTCCTACACTTGCAGTCCAAGATATATCTTTACCCATAAAAGTATCATTTGCATATAACCAATATGCTTCTTTTACTTTTAAGTTATCATCTGTAGATGGAGTTTCATTTGTAACCCAGTCAAAAGATTCATAACCATTTGAATTTCCTGTTGTAGCACCATATAGTTTATTGTAAGCTAATGTTCCATAAAAGGCTACATTTTTATCACCTTGATATTTCATATTAAGCAAAAGTCTATTAGCTAAAAGTGCATTATTGTTACTTTTTGTATTATCTGCAAGTTTATAACTAAGACGATCTGCTGTGCTTCTAAAATCAACTCCCCATTTGATATTATCACCAAATGCATAACCTTTTGCTATAGTAGCTTTTTTATTAACTCTTTTAATTTTCTTTTTATTTTTTTTCACTTGTTTTTCAAGTTTTTTGATTTGTGCTTTTAAATCTTTAATTTGTGTTTCCATATCTGTAGAAGCAAAAGCATTTATACTAAGTGCAGCAACTGCTGATAATATTATTAAATTTTTTTTCATTTTAATCCTTTTTATTTTTATAAAAAAAAGCTAAGATAAGATATCTTAGCTTTTGTTCTGTTGTTTTATCTTATTAACAAGATGGAACATTTCCTGAATCACTTGCAAAGTTGTAGAAGAAATCATAATAGTGTTTTAAGTATTTAGATTTTAATGCTTTATCTTTTACTTTTGGACAATCTTTTTTAATTTCAGCTTTTAATCCATCAACACCAATATCTTCCCATTGATCTTGAGTATGTTTTGCTGCCATTTTAGCACCATTAATTCCACAAGCTTTTAATAGCTTTTTAGAATAAAGCTTTTGACCCTTACCAGCATCTGCTGATGCAACTGTTGTAGTTACTGCAAATGCAATTGCACCTGCTAAAACTAATTTTAATAATCTTTCCATTATTGCTCCTTATTTATTAAATAATTTACCAAAATTATAATATAAATTATATTTATAATATATTAAACTCAAAATTATACTT
>CAJXII010000017.1 GCA_913054415.1 uncultured Arcobacter sp. | reverse complement strand
TAAATATTTATCTATTCCTGCAAACAGCGGCCAAAACAAAGCAAATATTACATAAAATCTTTTTATACGGAAAACAGGTTGATATTATTCAAGAATTCTTTCCTATTTAATTCATATTATTTTAACTTAACAAATATTTTCAATATTTTTACTCTAACTATCACTATTAAATATATCACGAGTATATACTTTGTCTTCTACATCTTTTAATGCATCTTCTAATCTATTTGCAACTATTATATCAGATTGTGATTTGAAAGTATCTAAATCTTTGATCACTTTTGAGTGGAAGAACTCATCATCTTTTAGAGCTGGTTCATAGATGATTACTTCTATACCTTTTGCTTTGATTCTTTTCATGATACCTTGGATTGCAGAACTTCTAAAGTTGTCTGAGCCTGTTTTCATTGTTAAACGATATATTCCAACCTTTTGGCAGGGTTGAAACCCCGCACCCGAGTTTGTTTTTGACATAGAGTTTTGAATCCCAGCATCTGAGTTTGCATTTGGCATAGAGGGTTGAATTTCAGCACCCGAGTTACTTTGGGTGTTCGACTTTAGTCGTGCCATTATACTATTTGCTATGAAGTCTTTTCTTGTGCTATTTGCATTTACAATTGCTTCTATCATATTTGATGGTACATCTTTGTAGTTTGCTAATAGCTGTTTAGTGTCTTTAGGAAGGCAATATCCACCATATCCAAATGATGGATTGTTGTAATGTGTTCCAATTCTAGGGTCTAATCCTACACCATCTATAATATCTTTTGAATTAAGGTTGTGAGTTTGAGCATAAGAATCTAACTCATTAAAATATGACACTCTCATAGCAAGATATGTATTTGAAAATAGTTTTACAGCTTCGGCTTCTGTAGAATCTGTGAATAGTATCTCTATGTTTTCTTTTATAGCACCTTGGGCTAAAAGTCCTGCAAAAGTTTTAGCTCTTTGTGACTTTTCACCTACAATTATTCTACTTGGGTGAAGGTTGTCGTATAGTGCTGAACCTTCTCTAAGAAACTCTGGTGAGAAGATAATATTTGAAGTGTTAAACTTTTCATTTATCTCTTTTGTATATCCTACGGGTACTGTTGATTTTATAATCATAGTAGCATTTGGGTTTATACTTAATACATCTGCTATTACATATTCTATTGATTTAGTGTTAAAGTAATTAGTTTCTGGATCATAATCTGTAGGAGTAGCAATGATAATAAAATCTGCATCTTTGTATGCTAGTTCTTTATCAAGAGTGGCTACAAATGAACCTTGGATAGATTTTTGGGTGTTGGACTTCAGTCCGACCTTTTGGCTGGGTTGAAACCCAGCACCCGAATTACTCAAGTATTCTTGTATCTCTTTATCATCTATTGGTGAAATACCTTTGTTTAGCATCTCTACTTTAGAAGCTATAATATCAAGAGCTATTACTTTATTGTGTTGAGATAGTAATAGACCATTTGAAAGACCTACATATCCTGTACCTGCTATTGCTATTTTGTATTGTTTCATATTTTATTTACTCTCATACTTTTTTAACTCTTCTTGCATTCTTTCATATTCAGCTTTTTTTATTTTTATAAACTTTTTTGTTACTGCTATTTTTTGTTCTAAGCCTTTATCTGTAAGAAGATATTTATATTTTGTTTTATCTTTTTCATTTATAAAGTTACCTATTTTTATATAACCTTTTTGAGCTAGTGCTTGAGCTATAAAGTTGATCTTACCTATAGCCATAGATAGATCTTGTGATATACTAGTTTGAGTTTTATTTTTAGATAGTGCATCTAATACTTGTAGTTCTACATACTCTTTATATAAAATTTGATTTAGCAAAATTTAGTTCCTTTTTCTTATATTTGCGTATTATATCTAATATCTTCTTTTCATTTACTGAAACAAACATTATCTTCATACCCATTTGGATTGTTCTTTTGCCAATTCCAACTATCATTACACATATCTTCTAAGTTTTTGGTAGCTTCCCATTTTAAAATATCTTTTGCATATGATGGATTTGCAAAGCAAGTAGCTATATCTCCTGCTCTTCTAGGGGTTATTTTATATGGTATTTTTCTATTTGATGCTTCTTCGTAAGCTTTTACCATATCTAATACACTATAGCCTGTACCAGTTCCTATGTTAGTGATTAGGGGATAGTTATTAGTGGTTAGTGAATTAAGATAATCTATAGCTTTGACATGTGCATTTGCAAGATCTACTACATGGATATAGTCTCTTACTCCTGTGCCATCTTTGGTGTCATAATCATCTCCAAATATATTTAAATATTCTCTTTTACCCACAGCTACTTGAGAGATAAATGGCATAAGATTGTTTGGTATGTCATTTGGATCTTCCCCTATAGTTCCGCTACTATGAGCACCTACAGGATTAAAATATCTTAAAATCACCACTTCAAAATCTTCATCACTTATGCATAGATCTTTTAATATCTCTTCTATAAATAGTTTTGTCTTACCATAAGGGTTTGTAGCACCAAGTGGCATATCTTCTGTAAGTGGTGTATGGTTTTTTTGTTCTTGATAAACAGTTGCAGATGAGCTAAATACTATTTTTTTACAATTATATTTTTTTATAACTTCTAGTAAAACTATTGTTCCGTTTATATTATTATCATAATATTTTAGTGGTTGTTCTACAGATTCCCCTACAGCTTTTAATCCTGCAAAATGTATAACTGAATCAATATCGTAGTTTGAAAATAACTCTTCTAATGCTTTTTGATCTCTAATATCACCTTGAACAAATGGTATAGGTTTGTTTATAATTTTTTCTGCTCTTTTTAAAGCCTCTTTTGAAGAGTTACAAAGATTGTCATATACTACAAAATCATAGCCACTACTATGTAACTCTATTAGAGTATGAGTTCCTATATATCCACTACCGCCTGTTATTAGTATCATTAAGATTGCCTTTCGTATTTATTATGTTAATTATTTTAGCAAAAAAATATTATTAAATGGCTGAAGTGGTAAAGCAATCAAATATCAATACTTAAAGTGCAACTTATGATGTAACTAAAAGTGAATCTAACTGCATTAAATATTTAACAATAGTTACATCATTTAAGTTTTTATATTCATCTATTTCATATAAAATTGCTTCTTTTAAATTTATCTTATTTTTTACAATATGTGTTAAATCATCTTTTAAAAGAAATCTTTTTTTGTTGATTGTATCACTATATCTATATCACTATTTTCATTTGCAGTATTTTTTGCATAACTTCCAAATAAACCTATCTTAGTAAGAGCATAATTATTTTGTAACTCTTGTTTATGAGTTGTTAGAAAATTTAATATAGATTCTCTATCCATTTTTATACCCCTTTATAATTTATAAACCATTATAACTTATAAGACTATATAAAACAATTAAACAAACATTTTTAAAGAAAATAGCAGTATAATTTTGGTAAAAATTGCAGTTATTTTTTGAATTGGTATAGATTTATTAAAAATGGCGACCCCAGCAAGATTTGAACTTGCGTTTTTTGGAGGAAATCCAAAAGTCCTTGGCCACTAGACGACGGGGTCATTAAAAGTGAAATTATAGTAAAAGCAATATTGATATATGCTTAACTATTGATTTGTTCTTTTATAATTTTAACTTTTTCTATAATTTTATTAATTTTTTCATTGTTATTTAAAGTATCATCAATTAGTACTTTAACAAATGTGCTACCTACGATCACTCCATCTACACCTTGTGCTTTTGCTTTAGCAGTTTTTTCATCTACACCAAATCCAATATAAATAGGAGTGTTTGTAGAGTTCCTTATATTTTGGATCACTTCAGATAGATCCTCTTGAGTATTGCTTCCTGTGATACCAGCATAAGCTACAAGATATATAAATTTTGAGCTATTTTTTGTAATAGTTTGTATTCTTTGTAGATTATCTGTTGGAGCTACAAAATCTATAAGGTGTTGATCATATTTTTGAAATATATCTTTATAACTTTTTGATTCTTCGTAAGGTAGATCTGGTATGATTGCACCTTGGATATCATACTCTTGTGCTTTTTGTAAAAAATTCTCTACCCCATAGTGATAAAATGGATTCATATATCCCATCCATAAAGTATCTACTTTGGGAGCTATTTGTTTTGAGATATTAAATAGATTTTCTAATTTAAATCCATTTTGCAATGCTTTTAAACTTGCTTTTTCTATAACAACACCATCAGCAACTGGATCTGAAAAAGGTATCCCTAACTCTATGGTATCAACACCTGCTTCTTTCATACTAAGTGCTAAATCTACTGTAAAACTATCATTTGGTAATGAAGATGTAATAAAACCTACTAATTTTTTCAAAACTAATCCTATATAAAATATTTTAGGGTATAATAGTAGCATAATTTTCTAAAGGATTAAATTAGATGAAACAAACAATTACTACAATTCAAAAAGCAAAAGGTCAAAGAAAGCTTACAATGATAACCGCTTATGATGCTTTATTTGCAAGATTATTTGATGAAGAGGTTGATTTTATTTTAGTGGGAGATAGTTTAAATATGTCTTTTGCTGGTAATAATGATACTTTAAGTGCCACTATAGATCAGATGATTTATCATACAAAAGCAGTATGTAATGGTGCAAAAAATACATTTGTTATAACTGATATGCCTTTTGGAACATATTATGATAAAAATATAGCGATACAAAATGCAACAAAAGTATTTCAAGAAACTAATGCTAGTGCTATTAAAATAGAAGGTGGTAAGGAACAATTTGAAACAATTAAATATCTTACTCAAAATTCAATAGCAGTAGTTGGGCATATTGGATTATTGCCACAAAACTTTAGAAGTGAAGGTGGCTATAAGATAAAAGGTAAAGATCAAGATGCAATAGAGTCACTTGTAGAAGATGCTAAAGCAGTAGAGGAAGCTGGAGCATTTATGATTATAGTGGAGGGTGTTAAATCTCAAGCCGCAAAAGCTATTACAGAAGCTGTAAATGTTCCTGTGATTGGAATAGGTGCAGGTGTAGATACCGATGGACAAGTTTTAGTGTGGTCAGATATGTTTGGATTTTTTGAAGAGTTCAAACCAAAATTTGTGAGACAATATCTCAATGGTGCAAAGCTTATTAAAGATGGTTTAAAACAATATATTTCAGATGTGCAAAATAAAAAATTCCCATCAGACGATGAGATATATTAACTAACAATAAGATATAATGAAATAGATTTTAACTTTTAAGGATAGTGTGTGAATAGTAAAAAAAATGTTTTAGTAACGATTGGTATTATTATGTTTGTGATGTTATTGTTTTTGATAATAAATATTACAGTAAACCTTAGAAATTTTGGATTCCAAAGTGCAGATACAAAAGCTCAACTTATAGCTCAAAGTGTTAAAAATGGATTAACTGCCCATATGGTCAATGATAATTATAGGCACGATGTAGGTGATATTGCTATTAAAACAATCTCTAATAGTAAAACAGTAAGTATAGGGATGTCGCTTTCCCCAAATAAACAACAAGATTTTTGGAAATATATCAAACAAACTGATATTGCACTTTATGAGGCTAAACAAACAGGAAGAAATAAAGTGGTTAGATATACTGAAAATATGGTATAAAGTGGTAATAAAATAGATGGAAAGATTAGTAGAAGTTGAACAAATATCATTTGATGATAAAGAGAATGAAAATTTACTTCGCCCTAGTGCTTGGGATGAATATATAGGGCAAGAGCAGATTAAAAAAAATCTACAAGTTTTCATCAAAGCTAGTTTAAAGCGAGATGAAGCACTTGATCATATTTTACTTTTTGGACCTCCAGGACTTGGAAAAACTACACTAGCTCATATTATAGCAAAGCAGATGGAAACAAATATCAAAGTAACAGCGGCTCCTATGATAGAAAAAGCAGGGGATTTAGCAGCGATATTAACAAACTTAGAGGAATCAGATATACTATTTATAGATGAGATACATAGATTAAGTCCAGCAATAGAGGAGATACTTTATCCTGCTATGGAGGATTTTAGACTTGATATTATTATAGGTAGTGGTCCAGCAGCTCAAACAGTTCAGATTGATCTTCCTAGATTTACACTAATAGGTGCAACTACAAGAGCTGGTATGATAAGCAACCCTTTGCGAGATAGATTTGGTATGAATTTTAGGATGCAATTTTACAATCAAGAAGAGCTAAGTCAAATAGTATCAGCAGCGGCTTTAAAACTTGAAAAGCCAACACAAAAAGATGCTAGTTTAGAGATAGCAAGAAGAAGTAGAGGAACACCAAGGATAGCTTTAAAACTTCTCAAAAGAGTTAGGGATTTTGCAGAGGTTGAAGATGAAGATATTATCAATCTAAGTAGATGTCAGTTTGCTTTAAATGAATTGGGTGTAAACGATCAAGGTTTTGATGAGATGGATATAAGACTTTTAGAACTTCTTATATCAAATAAAGGTAAACCAATAGGTCTTAGCACAATATCAGCAGCATTAAGTGAAGATGAGGGAACGATCGAAGATGCTATAGAGCCATATTTGTTAGCAAATGGATATATCCAACGAACAGCAAGGGGTAGGGTGGCTAGTGTAAAAAGTTATGAACTTTTTAGGCTAACTCCACCAGTGAATGAAAATAGTTTATTTTAGTAATGGAGTAATAAGGTGAAAGTAAATTTGGAAGATTTAAGAACTATATCGATTTTATATGTAGAGGATGAGGATCAATTAAGAGATAGCACAGCTATAATATTATCTAAGTTGTTTAAGAAAGTTTATACTGCTTGTGATGGAGTAGAAGCTATTGAAGTTTTTAAAGCCAATAAAAAAGATATTGATGCAATAGTATCTGATATTAATATGCCAAATCTGAGTGGTATAGAGATGGCAAAACAAATTTTAAAAGATCAGTTTATCCCTATAATTTTTATTACAGCATATACTGATGATGAATTTTTAAGAGAATCTATAAATCTTAATATTGATCAATATCTAATGAAACCTATTAAAATAAAAATATTAACAGAAAAAATTATAAAAAGTGTTAGAAAATATAAAAGTGATCTACAAAAACAACAATTTATCAACTCTTTAGCTACAAAAACAAAAGATTATAAAGAGTTAAACAAGTCATTAACTCAAGAAAATATTATTTATAAAAATGAGTTGATTTTACTTAGACAATTAGCTAATAAATATATATGTCGTATAGATATGGATAAAAATGCTAAAATATTAGATGTATCAAATAAATTTAATAAACTTTTTGCCTATACTGATGATGAGGTTATTGGTGAATCTATATCTATAATAGAGGATCAAAATGATCATGCTAATAAGATGCAAAAGATTATGCTAGATGTGATACATACTAAAAAAAGTATAACTTTTACCCACAAGTTTTTATCAAAAGATAAAAAACCTATGGCATTTGAAGTGCTTATAAGCTCAAATTTTGATGATAACTCTTATGTGAGTGGATATACTTTATATATGGATCTAATAGTAACTTAGAGATTAAGCGATATTAATCTCTTGCTTGATAGTTAATCCAAATCCATTTAGTCCAATAAATGAGTGTTTTGCTCCATAAGATATAAGTTCGATCTGAGTGATACCTAATTGTTTTAGGATTTGAGCTCCAATACCAAAATCTTTCATATTATGATTTTTCTCATTTGTATTATCTAAAAAGATTAAAACTCCATTATGTTTTTGTAGATAATCTATACTTTTTAACATATAGCTAAGTTTGTCATCATTTAAAAATAGATTGATGTCTCTATCAATAGTGTGAAATTTTACTACTGATGATGGTTGTAAATCGCCAAAAATAATAACAGTATGTTGATTGTTTAGATGATCTTCAAATATTTTTTTAGTAATATTTGTGCTAAAGAATATATCTTGTGTTGATGAGATCTCTTTTACCAATGATTCATGAGCTAGTCTATACTCTACAATATCTGAAATATATACTTGAGTCATATTATGTTTTTGAGCAAATATATCAAGATCATCTCTTCTTGCCATAGTTCCATCATCTTTCATAATCTCACATATTACAGATTCACCATGAAATCCAGCTAATTTACATAGATCTACACTACCTTCTGTATGTCCTGTTCTTACAAGAACACCACCATCTTTTGCTATAAGTGGAAAGATATGCCCTGGTTTTACAAGTTCATCTACACTACTTACAGGATTTGCAAGGATGCAGATTGTATCATTTCTTTCTGCTGCACTAATACCCGTAGATGCTGAAGCTGCATCAACAGATACTGTAAAAGCAGTTTCATAAGATGAGGTATTACTTTCTACCATAGGATTTAGATCAAGTCTTAAAGCAGTATCTTTAGGAAGTGCTACACATATTAAACCTTTAGCATGTGTAGCCATAAAATTTACATGTTGATCTGTGCTAAGTGTAGCACAATAAACTAAATCTCCCTCATTTTCTCTATCTTCATCATCAAGCATTATTACCATATTGCCTTTTTTGATCTCTTCGATAGCTTTTTTTACTCTTTGTATTGCCGACATATTAGAAATTGACTCTGACATCTATAATCCTTGTATTATAATACCGCCATTGTATCATTTAGTAGTTTAAGCATATCTAAAAATTAAGGTTATATTGTTATAATGCGATTATTATTATTAGTGGAGTAATATATGAAAGTAGCAATATTCAAAAAACTTATATTTTTATTTTTGATAATAAATTTTGCTTATGGACAAACTATAACTATTGCAGTTGCCGCAAATGCTAGTTATGTTATACCTAAATTGGTTCAAAAGTTTAAACAATCACATCCAAACATAGATATTAAAGTGATACTAGGTGCAAGTGGAAATCTAACTGCACAGATAAATCAAGATGCTCCTTATGATATATTTATGTCTGCAAATATGAAATATCCAAATGCTTTGTATAAAACTAAAAAAGCTATAACAAAACCAAAAGTTTATGCAAAAGGAAGTTTAGCAATTTTAAGTATAACAAAAAGAGATTTTTCAAAAGGTATAGATATTATTTTAGATAAAAATATTAAGACAATAGCAGTTGCCAATCCAAAAACAGCACCTTATGGTATTGTAACTAAACAAGCTCTAAAAAATAGTATGTTATATGATAAAGTTCGATCAAAATTTGTTTATGGACAATCTATTTCGCAAACTCTAACTTATACTTTAAGAGCTGCTAATATTGGATTTGTAGCTAAGTCGTTACTTTTTAGTTCTAAAATGGCAAGATTTAAAAAAGGGATAAATTGGGAAGATGTAGATCATACTTTGTATAAACCTATAGATCAAGGTATAGTTATCTTATCTAATGGCAAAAATAAAAAATTGGTAAAAGAGTTTTATGATTTTATATTCACAAATGATGCCAAAAAAATATTAGAAAATTTTGGATATATTGTCTAATGATAGATATAACTTCTATAGATTTTACACCTTTTGTATTATCTTTTAAATTAGCTTCTATTACAAGTGTGATTTTATTTATCATAAGTTTGCCATTGGCTTGGTATCTATCTCAAACAAAATCTAAACTCAAACCATTTTTGGAAGCTTTAACTGCATTGCCTATTGTATTGCCACCATCGGTATTGGGATTTTATATTCTTATATTATTATCTCAAAACTCACCTATTGGTGCTTTTTTTAATGATGTTTTTAATATCAAATTGGTATTTAGTTTTACAGGGTTAGTTGTAGCTAGTTGTTTCTATTCATTACCTTTTATGGTGCAACCTATTCAAAATGGATTTGAAAGTTTAAATAAAAGTATGATTGAAGCTTCATATATAGCAGGTAAAAGTAGATTGACTACAATTTTCAAAGTAGCATTGCCAAATATCAAACCTGCACTAAGGACAGCGATCATTATTACATTTGCACATACTGTTGGTGAGTTTGGTGTTGTTTTGATGGTAGGTGGAAGCATACCATCAGATACAAAAGTAGCTTCTGTTGCTATATATGAGATGGTTGAAACTATGGATTATACTACTGCTCATATATATAGTGGGATTATGATTGTTATGAGTTTTTTAGTTTTACTTAGTGTTTATATATTTAATGCAAAACAAAATAAGAAGTTTGGATTATGATAAAAATAGATATTAATAAACAACTTTATGGTGCTAATGGAGTTATGAACTTAAATATTGATATAGAAATATCAAAGGGTGAGTTTTTAGCAATATCTGGTAAAAGCGGAAGTGGTAAAACTACATTTTTAAGGATATTAGCAGGACTTGAAAAAGCAAATGGAGTTATACAAATAGATAATAATATTTGGTTAAATCAAGACAAAATATTAGCACCACAACAAAGAGAGATAGGTTTTGTATTTCAAGATTATGCACTTTTTGAAAATATGACAATTCAAGATAATTTATTATTTGTAAATAATGATAAAACTTTAGCAGATCATCTACTTAAAATCACAGAGCTAACAAATCTAAAAAATAGGCTTCCAAATAGTTTAAGTGGTGGGCAAAAACAAAGGGTAAGTTTAGCAAGAGCTTTTATGAATAAACCACAACTTGTGTTAATGGATGAGCCATTATCTGCACTTGATCCATCTATGAGAGCAAAACTACAAGATGAGATATTATTTTTACATAAAGAGTTTAACACTACTATTATTATGGTAAGTCACGATCCAAGTGAGATATATAAGTTATCTACAAGAGCGATAGTTTTAGAAGATGGTAAAATTATCAAAGATTCAAATAATAAAGATATATTATTAAAAACAAATACAAAAGATAGTTTTTCATTTGAGGTTGAGATATTAGATATTATCAAAAATAACAATATCGCAATAGTAACAGCAAACAAACAGATTTTTCAAATCAAACTTTCTAGTGAAGATATAAAAAGTCTATCTATTGGCGATACTATAAGTTTAGATACTTCAAATTTGAGTTTAAAATAATTTGAGTATTTTTAAAGCAAGATTTAGTGCTTTTGTTCTATGACTTATACCTTTTTTTATAGTAGGATCCAACTCACCTAAAGTTTTATCAAAACCTGTAGGTATAAACATAGGATCATAACCAAATCCCCCATCTCCTTTTAGAGTATCGATCACATCTCCCCACATCCAACCATGAGTGGTAAAAATCTGATTGTTGTATATTAAAGCTATTGAAGCTGTATAGTATGCTGGTGTTTTTGTAAGATGTTTCTCTTTTAGTTTAAAGATTAATTTTTGGTTATTTTCATCATCTGTTGCATCTGGTTTGGCATATCTTGCACTATATATGTTTGGTTCATTGTTTAATGCACAAACACTTATACCACTATCATCTGATATAACAACTATATCTTTTTTGTTTGGAAGTTTATCATATATAGCTTTTGCTTTAATAATAGCATTTTCTTGAAAGCTTGATCCTGTTTCTTCAATCTCAAATTTTTCCAAATAGTGTGTATATGGTTTTATATCTATATTTGGTAAAAGTTGTTCAAACTCTTTGATTTTACCTTGATTGCTAGATGCTATAATAATTTTCATAGTTTTTAACCTTATTTTGATATAATCCCCAAATCATAACATATATTAGGAGAAGATATGATTAAATCTATCATGCCATTAAATGCTATTATCGCACTTCGATTTTTAGGATTGTTTATAGTTTTACCTGTTATCTCTGTATATGCTCTTAGTATGCCAGGAGCAAATAATACAATAGTAGGAATAGTAATAGGTGGATATGCTATTACACAGATGTTATTTCAAGTGCCTTTTGGGATTATGAGTGATAAGCTAGGAAGAAAAGGGACAATTATTACAGGACTTTTAGTTTTTGCTATTGGATCTATTTTTGCTGCTATTGCTACAGATATACCTACACTACTTTTAGGAAGATTTTTGCAAGGTGCTGGAGCGATAGGTTCAGTAGTAACTGCTATGATTAGTGATCTAGTAAAAGAGGAACAAAGACCAAAAGCTATGGCAACAATGGGTGGAAGTATAGCATTGAGTTTTGCAGTATCTATGATAGCTGGACCTGTAATAGGATCAGCATTGGGTGTTAGTAGTTTATTTTGGATAGTTGCTTTTTTGGCTTTATTTTCTATTGTAGTTTTAGTCAAATTCGTTCCAGATGCTCCACATATTATACATACATATCATAACAAAGATAGATTTGGATTTTTGGTAAATGGTAATTTAATCAAGATGAATATTACAAATATGTTACAAAAAGGTATGATGACATTTGCTTTTATGATAATACCTATTGTTTTAACTAAAACTTATGGGTGGCAAATAAGTGAATTGTGGAAAATATATCTTCCAGCTATGATAGCTGGTATTTTAGCTATGGCACCTGCTGCTATTTTATCAGAAAAAAAAGGTATGTTTAAACAAGTGCTGATTGTTGGTATTGTATTTTTTGGATTGTCATATTATCTTATAAGTATAAGTGGAGCTACAATCTCTTTAGATGATACTACAAATAAAAGCTGGACACTTTTTGCTATTGCAATAATTATATTTTTTATAGGATTTAATATGCATGAGCCTATTATGCAATCTTTAACTACTAGATATGCTAGAGTCAATCAAAGAGGAGCAGTTTTAGGTGTATTTAATAGTTTTGGATATTTTGGAACTTTTATAGGTGGATTTGTGGGTGGAGTATATTTAGATAAGATGCCACTTAGTTCTATTGCTATTGGTATTTTAATCATTTGTGTATTATGGATAGCTCTTATTTTAACTTTACCAAATCCAGCTAAAACCAAAAATGTATATATCCATGTAGATAATACCAATGAGGATAATTATATCAAACTAGATAGTGTTGATGGTTGTATAGAATGGTATATAAATAATACAGAAAAATTAGTGATTGTTAAATATGATTCTACTAAAATAGATGAAAATCGTATAAAAGAGATGTTGCAATAATACTATTCAACTAAAATTAAGCAATATTTAATTATAATCGCAAACTTAATTTAAACAAAGGAAAAATGTATGAAAAGAACATATCAACCGCATAACACACCAAGAAAAAGAACACATGGTTTTAGAGTAAGAATGGCTACTAAAAATGGAAGAAAAGTTATCAAAGCTAGAAGAGCTAAAGGTAGAAAAAGATTAGCTGTTTAGATAAATCTCATAGAATTAATAATTCTAAAGAATTTAACAAAATTTATAAAAGCGGTAAAAAGTGGCATAGTAGCTCTTTTATCGCTTTTTTTCAAGGTAATACAAAAAGCCTTGATGTTGCAGTCGTTACATCCAAAAAAGTTGGAAATGCTGTAGTAAGAAACAGATCAAGAAGAAGAATAAAAGCTCTTTTTTTAGAATTTGAATCAAAACTTCAAAATGGTAAATATATCGTAGTGGTCAAGGATATGATCAAAACTAAAGATTATAAATCTTTAAAAAAAGATTTTATCTGGACTATGAAAAGATTAAATTTATTTTTATAACGATATAATACTATGATAAGAAAGTTATTACTTTTAGTTTTAAAATTTTATCAAAAGTTTTTGACTATATTTTCATTTGGAAGTTGCAGATATTATCCAACATGTTCACACTATGCAAAGTTGCAGTTTGAACATAACAATATATTATTGGCGTTTTATTATTCAACTCTTAGAGTTTTAAGATGCAATCAACTTTTTGAAGGTGGATTTGATTATCCACAGATAAAAAAAGATTTGAAAAATGTCCAATATAAAAAAATAGATGTAAAATATTGGTTTATACCAACTAAAAAAGATAATTATTTAATAATACAAAGTCAGGATTTTAAACATGGGAATTAATGATAACACATTGAACAAACAAGATACACAAAAAAGAATTTTATTAGCAACTTTATTGTCGTTTGCTTTTTTTATAGCTTATGATTTTTTGTATATCCAACCACAACAAGAGCATGCTCAAGCATTACAAAAAGCGAAACAAACAAATAGTATTAATGCTAAACATCAAACTCCGCAAGTTGATACAAAAATAGCACCAACTAGCGATACAAAAGATGCTAAAATAGCAACTGCTCCAGATACAAAATCTGTAGATAAAAGAGATATAATATCTACTATTGTAACACAACATAATGAGTTTCAAATAGATAAATTAGGAAGAATTGCACAAGTAACACTTGATGATCTACAATATAAAACAAAAGATGGTAAGAAGATAAAGCTTTTTACTGCTAAGCAACTTAAACCTTTAGAGGTTAGATTTTCAGATGAAAAACTAAATACTGAAGCTTTTACTACACCTGTTGTAGCTTCAAGTAGTAAATTGGATGTTACAAAAAGTGCAACTGTTTTAACTCTTACTCAAAAATTATCTAAAGTGGTTGTAACCAAAAATATTAAATTTTTCCCAGATGGGCATTATCATATCACAATAGATGTAACCAACAACGAACCATATTTTATCACAAATGGTTATAGACCAAATGTTATTACTGATCAGATGACTGTTCATGGAGTATTGTTATATAAAAATGATGGGACAACTGAAGTTATAAAAGATGGAAAAGCAGATAAAACAACTAATTATGTAGGTATTAAAGTTGCATCATCATTTGATAGATATTATGCAACTGTGCTATATAATATGAAAAGAAGTATGGAACTTTCTATTATGCCAGATAAAGATGAAAATCCACAAGTTTTCATACATGGTAAAGGCAAATTAGAATTAGATGGTTATGCTGGACCAAAAGAGTATAATACTTTACATAAATTAGATCCACAATTAACAAAAGTGATAGAATATGGTTGGTTTACATTTATCTCTAAACCTATGTTTCATATTTTACAATTTATTTATAGTTATATAGGAAACTGGGGTTGGACAATTGTAATAGTTACAATTTTGATCAAACTTATTTTATATCCATTATCATACAAAGGTATGGTAAGTATGAACAAACTAAAAGAGTTAGCTCCAAAAATTAAGCAAATTCAAGAGAAATACAAAGGTGATAAACAAAAATCATCTATGCATATGATGGAGTTATATAAAAAAGAGGGTGCAAATCCTATGGGTGGATGTTTACCTATAATGTTACAAATACCTATCTTTTTCTCTTTGTATAGAGTTTTATTAAATGCTATTGAGTTAAAAGGTGCTCCTTGGATATTATGGATTCATGATTTGGCAGCTATGGATCCATATTATGTATTACCAATACTTATGGGTATAACTATGTTTGTTCAACAAAAAATTACACCAAATCAGATACAAGATGAGACTCAGAAAAAAATGTTTATGGCATTGCCTGTGATATTTACAATCTTTTTCTTATGGTTCCCAGCTGGTCTTACATTATATTGGTTTGTAAATAACTTATTTACAGTAGGGCAACAATACTATATCAATAAATTATTTGAAGCAAAAAAAGCTTTAAAACATAAGGAACATTTAGAACATAAACATAAAAAATAAAGGTGTTGATGATGAAACAATTTCAAGAAAAAACTTTGGATGAAGCTTATGAAAAAGCTACATCTCATTTTCAATGTTCGGTAACTGATTTAGAAATAGATGTAATTCAGTTGCCATCTAGTGGATTTCTAGGATTTTTTAAAAAAGAGGCTATTATATCTGTGCGATATATAGCAACTGCCAAAAGTGAAAACAATAAACCACCGCATAAGCACCAAAAATTTTCTAAAGAGATAAAGCAATCTACAAAAGAGCCAGAAGAAAAAAGTGCTAAAATCTCTAAAAAACCTATAAAAAAAGATAAAATTTTTGATGATTTTTATACCCAAAAACAAGAGAAACATATCAATAGTAAAATTATTATAAAAAATAACCAAGATAATGCTCAAGTGGAAAAAGAGATATCTGAAGATATAAATAGATTGTTTGCAACACTATGTTATGATATTGATCCTATTGAGGTATCTATAATAGATGATAAAAATATTTTAATCAAATTTGATGGTGCTGATGCTGCTCTTTTAATAGGTAAAGAGGGATATAGATATAAAGCATTGTCTTATATTCTTTTTAATTGGATTCATGAAAAATATAACCTTATGGTTAGACTTGAGGTTGCTCAATTTTTAGAAACACAAGAGGAAGCTATATATAATTATTTAGGACCTGTAATAGAAACTATTAAAGTTGATAGATATTATAAAACAAAACTTTTAGATGGTGTTTTAGTTCATATAGCACTCAAAAAACTAAGAGATGAATTTCCTGATATGTATGTAGCTGTTAAAACTACATCAAAAGGTGAAAAATATATTTTAGTTAATGAGTATAGAAAACAGTGATCAATAATGACACAATAGTAGCTATTGCTACTGCTCATGGAGTAGGGTCTATTGCCATTATAAGATTAAGTGGTAAAGATTCACTCCTGATTGCTTTAAAAATATCTAAACAAACTAAACTTACTCCAAGATTAGCAACACTTTCAAAACTTTATGATGCTAAAGATGAATTAATAGATGAGTCTTTGGTAATATACTTTAAAAATCCATCATCTTATACAGGGGAAGATATTGTAGAGTTCCAATGTCATGGTGGGATTGCTATTGCTAATTTAGTATTAGAAAGTTGTATCTCTTATGGAGCAAGATTAGCAAATCCTGGAGAGTTTTCAAAAAGAGCATTTTTAAATAACAAAATTGATCTTACTCAAGCTCAAGCTATATCAAAAATGATAGATGCAAAAAGTGAAGATGCTGTAAAATTGTTGGCAAAACAACTAAAAGGGGAGTTAAAAGATTTTGTTCATAATATCCGTGAAGATCTTCTTTTTATGTTAGCTTATACTGAGGTAAATATTGATTATGCCGAAGAGGATTTACCAAGTGATATATATCAACAAATAGAACAAAAACTTTCAAATATTATATCAAAACTAACAAATACAATATCCTCTAGCAAACAAAGAGAGGGGCTAATAGATGGCTTTAAAGTTGCTATTATTGGTAAACCAAATGTTGGTAAATCTAGTTTATTAAATAAGCTTTTAAATTTCAATCGTGCTATTGTAAGCAATATAGCAGGAACTACAAGAGATACGATAGAAGAGAGTATCAAAATAGGCACTCATATTATTAAAATCATAGATACAGCAGGTATTAGAGAAGCAAGTGATGAGATAGAAAGAATTGGTATAGAAAAATCAAAAGATGCTATAGAAGAAGCAGATATTATTATAGCACTTTTTGATAATAGCAGAGAATTTGATGGCGAAGATGCCCAAATTGTAGATATTTTAGAACAAACTCAAAAAGATAAGATTGTTGTAGTTACTAAATCAGATCTCAATAGTAAGCTTGATATTAAAAAAATAGATCCTAATTATATAGAAGTAAATACTAAAGATAATATTCAAAATATTATTGCAAAACTAGAATCAATTTTAAACAAAACTACAATTAGAAATGATGATATTATTTTAGTATCAAAATATCAAGTCCAAGAGGTTCAATTTACTCTTGATGAGATAAATAAAGCAACTACACCACTTCAAACAGGTGAGTTGGAATTTTTTGCTTATCATATTACTGAAGCACTACAACATATATCTAATATCACTAGACCTTATGAGCATACACAGATGCTAGATGTAATGTTTGGTGAATTTTGTTTAGGTAAGTAGGGCTACTTATCTTTATCTTTATTTTTCTCTTTTGATGAGAAACCTGCCCCTTTTTTTGTTTTTGCTTTTAGTTTTAGATCATATACTAATGACTTATAATTTATATTGTGTTGTTTCATATATGCAAAACATTGTGCTATAACAGCGATAGTATTAGGAACCATCTCTTTTTGTTTGTAAGATTGAATATTTTTTTCACTAACTTTGATAAGTTTACTAAACTTAGGTAGTGATATATCAGCATCTAAAAGTAATTTTTTAAACTCTACAAATGTCATCGATCCCTCTTTTAAATAATTTATGTATT
>CAJXII010000016.1 GCA_913054415.1 uncultured Arcobacter sp. | reverse complement strand
TAAATGTGGTTATTTAGAGATATTTCTTGTAAATATTTGGTGCGAAAGTTAAGTATATATAGTTATGTAGGTAGTGTTAATTTTTTATTAGATAAATATACAATGTTTATATTTAGTTATTCAAGAATAAAAGCAAATTCAAATCAGGAACCATTTCAATATAGAAAATTTGTCAAAAATATCGGTGTAAGAGTTAGATTCTAAATATCTAACTTACTTACAGTAGATGATACATCTTCTCTTTTTTAACTTTTAGATACTCTAAGTTTTGTTTAGTTTTTCCAACTTTTATAGGTATTCTATTTTCTATCTCTACTTTTAGATTGGTTAGTTTTGAAGGATTATTTGTAAGAAGATTGATCTTTTTTATTTTAAAATGATCAAATATAAAATCAACAACCTCATAAGTTCGTTCATCATCTTTAAAACCTAATTGACGATTTGCTTCACAAGTATCAAAACCCTGATCTTGTAAGGCATAAGCATTGACTTTATTGAGAAGTCCTATATCTCTTCCCTCTTGTCTTAGATATATTACCATACCACTATTTTGATTAATAAAATCAAGGGCATAATTTAGCTGTGCTTGACAATCACATTTGATACTTCCTATAGCATCTCCTGTAAGACATTCACTATGAATTCTGACATTGACAGTATCGCTTAAATCTTTTGTGAAGATCACTAGATGTTCTTTTATCCCTTTTATATGATCTTCTTTGAAAGATTGTATTAAAAAATCCCCATGTTTTGTAGGTAGTTTTGCTACTTTGGAAATATCTATGTTCAATTTTAGTTCCTATTTGGTATAATCTATTTTAAAAAAAGATTATATCTAAAAAAAAGGTTATTTATGTTTAAACGATTTAGAAGATTAAGAGCAAATGATACAATAAGGGATCTAGTAAGAGAGACTATTTTAACTAAAAATGATCTAATGTATCCACTTTTTGTAAAACAAGGGCAAAAAACTAAAGTAGAAGTGGCTTCTATGCCAGGTGTATATCAAATGGGGATAGATGATATTGTCAAAGAGTGTCATACTTTAAATAGTTTGGGTTTAAACTCTATTTTACTTTTTGCTATACCTGAAGTAAAAGATAGTGTAGGAAGTGAATGTTTATGTGATAATAGTATCATAGCACAAACTATTAAAGCTATTAAATCAGAATTACCAAATATGCATATCACAACCGATCTTTGTTTTTGTGAATATACAGATCATGGGCATTGTGGTATTTTAGATCCTAATACACATAGTGTTGATAATGATGCTACACTTGAAATATCAGCAGCTCAAGCACTTGTCCATGCAAAAGCTGGTGCTAATATGATAGCTCCTAGTGGTATGATGGATGGGATTATTGAAACATTAAGAAAAACTTTGGATGAAAATGGATTTGAAAATCTTCCTATTATGGCATATAGCACAAAGTTTGCAAGTGCTTTTTATGGTCCTTTTAGAGATGTGGCAGAATCAACTCCTAGTTTTGGAGATAGACGAACATATCAAATGGATATAGCAAATAGACTTGAAGCTATTGAAGAATCATTAGAGGATGAGAAAGAGGGTGCTGATATACTTATGGTAAAACCTGCACTTAGTTTTTTAGATATTATTAGAGATATTAGAAATAATACAAATCTTCCAATAGCTGCATATAATGTAAGTGGAGAGTATGCTATGTTAAAAGCTGCAGCAAAAGCTGGTTTGATAGATTATGATAGAATTATGATGGAGAAACTTGTATCTATGAAAAGAGCAGGGGCAAATATTATTATCACATATCATGCTAAAGAAGCAGCTCAGATTTTAAATAATCAATAATGAAAAAGACACAATTAGAGATTATTTTTTTATCGATCAAAGATCTTTTTACAAAAGAGATGCTCAAGATAACTTTAGTGCCTTTTGTTGTAACTTTGGTTGTAGTTTATACTTTGTTTTTTTCAGTTGCAAGTGTAGGTTTAGATAATCTTTCACAAGCAACTGTGCATATTCAAACTCAACAATCTACGATAGAAAATGGGATCGTTAATACAAACAGTAGTGATACAACCTATACGGGTTCATCAATTTTAGATTTTTTATTAAAATACTCTATCACATCTTGGTTGGTTAGTTTTTTGGTTTATACTATTGGAAGTTTTACAATGTTGTGGTTTTCACTTTTTATATCTATAGTTATTGTAGGTTTTTTTACACCTATAATATTACAAATTTTACAAAAAAGGTATTATCCTAATATTGCTATACAAGGGTATGGAACAGTATTATCTTCTATTTTTATGCTTATAAAAACACTATTTGTTATGGTCTTGTTGCTTATAGTTTTATCACCTTTATATTTTATACCTATAGTAAATATTATAGTTTTTAATCTTCCTTTTTATTACTTTTTTCATAAGATGTTACATTTTGATGTATCCTCTACACTTTTATCTAAAGATCAAGCTAAATATATTCAGTTTCATAATCTTACAGCTTTTAGATTGCAGTCATTATTTTTATATATTATCTCTATGATACCTTTTATATCTCTTATTTTACCAGTATTTTATATCATTTATATAGGACATAACTATTTTTTGAGTATAAATTATGATTTCAAAGTAGATAGTTTAGATCAATTAAGGGCATTGAAATAAAAACTTAACTATAATAATGTTTATTTCAAAAAATTAGGATAATTATGAGACATTTTTTAACATTGAAAGATTATACCAAAGATGAGATTTTGGAGATTATAGATCTAGCAATTAAGATTAAAAAAGAGACAAAAGCAAAAATATTTAAAAAATATATGCCAAATCAAACTTTAGGTATGATTTTTGAAAAAAGTAGCACAAGGACAAGAGTAAGTTTTGAAACAGGTATCTATCAGCTAGGTGGAGTTGGATTATTTCTTAGTTCAAATGATATTCAACTTGGTCGAGGAGAGCCTATAAGTGATACAAGTAGAGTAATATCAAGAATGGTAGATATGATTATGATAAGAAATGATTCTCAAAAAGAGTTAGAGGAGTTTGCATCATATTCAAAAGTTCCAGTTATCAATGGACTTACTGACAAATTTCACCCTGTTCAACTTATGGCTGATTATTTAACTATAGTGCAACATAACCTTCAAGATAATCTAAAAGTAGCTTATATAGGTGATGGAAACAATATGACTCACTCTTGGTTGATGTTAGCTGCAAAATTAGGATTTGAGTTAAGAGTAGCTACACCAAAAGGTTATGAGGTTGATTCTGATATTTTAGATGAAGCACAAAAAATTGCTCAAACAAGTGGAGCAAAAATTATTATTACAAATGATCCTAAAATAGCGATAAAAGATACAACAGTTGTAACAACTGATACTTGGGTATCTATGGGTCAAGAGGCAGAAAAAGAGCAACGGATAAAAGATTTTCAAGGTTTTATAGTAGATGAAAATCTAATGAAAGACGCCAATAGTAAAGCGATTTTTTTACACTGTTTACCTGCATATAAAGGTTATGAAGTTAGCCAAGAGTTATTTGAAAAACATAGCGATACAATCTTTGAAGAAGCAGAAAATAGACTACATGCACAAAAAGCTATTATGGTGTGGTTAGATAAACATAGATAGTTTAAAAGATGAAAAAATATCTATTTAAAATATATGCTATAATAGTAATATTATTTTTTGGATATTTAGCAGTAGCATTGACAAAGTTTGTAGCTAATAGTTCTCAATCAACATATTTTGATACTGTTGCTACTTTTGTAGTGATATTTGGTGTGCCTATTATGTTACTGATATGGTTTCCTATGAGATTTTATTGTAGATTTAAAAAGAAAAATAAAAAGAGAGATGAAGATGATTGATTTTAAAAAATTTGAAAAATATAGCCGTCCAGGCCCTAGATATACAAGCTATCCAACGGCACCTGAATTTAATACTACTTTTACTCAAGATGATTTAATTGAAAAGTTTAGATCACAAAGCGATAATAGACCACTTTCACTTTATATACATATTCCATTTTGTAGAAGTGCTTGTTATTTTTGTGGATGTAATGTAATCTTTACATCAAAAGATGATAAAAAAATAAGATATATAGAGTATCTAAAAAAAGAGTTAAAAATATTATCAAAACATCTTAATACAAATAGAACTGTAACACAGATGCATTTTGGAGGGGGAACTCCTACATTTTTAACTCCTGAACAACTAAAAGAGGTAACTGATGCTATAAGGGAAACTTTTCCAAATTTTAGTGATGATGCTGAGATTAGTTGTGAAGTTGATCCTAGATTTTTTACTGCTGAGCATATGGCAGTTTTAAAAGAAGCGGGAACAAATAGGATTAGTTTTGGTGTTCAAGATATAGATCCTGTGGTGCAACAAACTATACATAGAGTTCAACCTTTTGAAACTACTGCAAATGTGATCCAAATAGCAAGAGATGCTGGGATTAAATCTATAAATACAGATCTAATCTATGGATTGCCAAATCAAACAAAAGAGAGTTTTGCACACACTATTAGACAAATGGCAACACTTAATCCTGATAGATTTGCAGTATTTAATTATGCTCATGTTCCTTGGATGATGAAAACACAAAGAAAATTTGATGAAACAACATTTGCTCCACCATCTACAAAACTTGAGATTTTAAAAGATACTATTGAGTTTTTTACATCAAATGGTTATAAAATGGTAGGTATGGATCATTTTGCAAAACCTGATGATGAGTTGTTCCGTGCGATAGAAAAAGGTGAACTTCATAGAAATTTCCAAGGATATACTACAAAAGGTGGTGCAGATCTTATTGGTATAGGTGTTACATCTATTGGAGATGGTGTTGATTATTATGCTCAAAATTTTAAAACTTTAAAAGAGTATGAAGAGGCGATTGATGCTGGAAAATTACCTGTATTTAAAGGGTATAATTTAAGTGATGATGATATATTAAGACAATATGTGATTATGGAACTTATGGCAAATTTTGCACTTGATATAAATGTGGTGCAAGAGAAATTTAAAATCAATTTCAAAGAGTATTTTAGTGATGCACTTGAAGCTTTAAAAGAGTTTGAAGAGGCTGAACTTCTAACAATAAGTGATGATAAAATAGTTGTAAGTCCAACAGGAACTATGCTTATTAGAAATATATCTATGCCTTTTGATGCTTATTTGAATAATATTCCAGAGGATAAAAGAAGATTTAGTAAAACTATCTAGGAAATTTTATGGATATAGTAAATATAATTGTTTTATTTTTAGTTGTTTTAATCATATTTTTAGTGGTAAAACAATTTTTGCCATCAGTAAGCTTTAAATCAAAAGCTATTAAAAAATCTGAGATTATTGATGGTTATAAAAAACAACTAGATAGTGTTAATGATAGATCTAAAAAGATGATATTATTAAAACAGATTAATCAAGAGTTATCAAGAAATATCTTTTTTGACCAAACAGAGTTAAAAGAGGCTATGACAACTCTTACTAATCATATTGTAAAATAGTTTAGATATAATGTCATCTATGAATAATAAATTTAATTTTACAGCAATCAGTGATGAATGTATCAAATGTGGAAAATGTAAAACAAACTGCACAATTTTTAATATCAATCAAGATGAAACTACATCTCCTAGAGGATTTATAGATCTTTTAGGTGCATATAAACGAGATGAATTAGAACTTGACAAAACTACAAAAGATATTTTTGAAAGTTGTTTTTTATGCACAAATTGTGTAGAAGCTTGTCCAAATGATCTACCAACAGATATGATAATAGAGCAAGTTCGATATGATATTGCTAAAAAATATGGTATTGCTTGGTATAAAAGGTTATTTTTCTTTTTACTTAGAAACCGTAAGATTATGGATTTGATGGCAAAACTTGGATATGTTTTCCAAACTTGTGGATTAAAAATAGATCATCAAAAACAATCATCAAAAATAAGATTTAATCTTCCTATTGAGCTTATTGAAAATAGAAGTTTGCCATTTGCCGATCGTAAATCATTTTTAAATAGTTATCCTGAAAATATTATCTATAACAAACAACAAACAACAAATAAAGATTTACCTTTAAACAAAGTAGCTATTTTTATAGGGTGTATGGGAAATTATGCCTATACAAATATAGGTAAGTCTTTGTTGTTTATATTAGAAAAATTAGAAGTAGATGCTTTTATACCTAAAAAACAGTTATGTTGTTCAGCACCTGCTTATTTTACAGGTGATTTTGATACTGTTGATTATCTTGTCAAACAAAATATTGAGTATTTTGAAACATTTATAGATGAAGTAGATGCTATAATTGTTCCTGAAGCAACATGTAGTGCTATGATGAATACAGATTGGGTGCATTATTTACACAACCAACCACAATGGTTAAAAAGAGCAGAAAAATTAGCTCCAAAAATTATTATGGCTACAAAATGGCTTCATGATAATACAAAACTTCAAGCTTTATTAAAAGATACAAATTACAAATCTGATGAGATTATCACATATCATAATCCTTGTCATGCTAAAAAAATGCAAGGGATAGAAAAAGAACCAAGAGAGTTATTAAAACCTAACTATGCAATAGATGAGATGAGCGATCCTGATGCTTGTTGTGGTTTTGGTGGGGTTACTATGCAAAGTGAAAAATACCATTTTGCAAAAGCAGTTGGTGTGAAAAAAGCAGCTATGATAAATAATACTAAAGCTTCTATTGTAAGTGCCGAATGTAGTGCTTGTAGGATGCAAATTACAGATAGTTTAGGAAGAACAGATTCTAAAGTGATTTTTAAAAATCCTATAGAATTAATAGCACAATCACTAGGTATGCCAAATGCTAAATAGTTGGCATAATATTTACCAACATTTTGACCCTGTAGCATTTCATTTAGGAGCTATTGCTGTTCATTGGTATGGGATAATGTATGCAAGTGCATTGATTATTGCTATACTTTTTGCTCACTATATTATAAAAAAAGATAATCTAAATATATCAAAAGAGACTTTGGATAGTTATATATGGTGGGCAGAGATTGGTGTAATACTTGGAGCAAGAGTAGGGTATATCATATTTTATGATACACATACATTTTATTATTTAACCCATCCTTGGCAAATCTTCAATCCATTTATCAATGGTGTATATGCTGGAATATCTGGTATGTCATATCATGGAGCATTGATAGGGTTTGCTATATCTACATATCTTTTTTGTAAAAAACATAAAATAGGATTTTTTTTCTTAACAGATATTGCAGTTTTGGCTATCCCTTTGGGCTATATTTTTGGAAGAATAGGAAATTTTCTAAATCAAGGTTTAGTAGGTCGTGCAACAGATGTAGCTTGGGCTATAAATGTTCATGGAGTTATGCGACATCCATCACAACTATATGAAGCATTTTTAGAAGGTTTTGTGGTATTTATAATATTATATTCTATACGAAAATATAAAAAATTTGATGGTGAACTTACAATTTTATATGTTTTGCTATATTCATTAGCTAGAATAGTATCTGAATTTTTTAGACAACCAGATATTCAACTTGGATTTTTATATGGAACATCTTGGTTAACTATGGGTATGCTTATATCGGGAATATTTTCTATATTGACACTTGGATTATATATCTATATAAAAAAAATAAAATTTAGTTAATTTTAATCTTTTTTATATGGATCTTCTATATATCCGTGTTTGATACCTTCCTCTTCTATTTTATTTTTTAGAAGGTCTAATCTCCATTTGTGCATAGAGGCAAATTTTTCTATCTCCTCTTCTCGCTCTTTTTCATTACAAAATACAAAAATTCTTTTTAAGAATAATTTTGGTATTTGTATGGCTATGAGTTGAAAATAATTCTCTTTACAGCCTCTTGAACAAAAAGCTTTGCTCATAGCAATTTTCTTTTTACAGAAAGGGCAATGTGACATATTATATATCCTTTGTTGGTTTTTAAATATTATTTTATAATGCTCTGCATTAGTTACATCTACTATATATTTTGGTTCTTTTTCATGAATGGCAACTATCTCTACATAGCTACCATCATATAACCAACCACTATTATCGTCTTTTAATATCTCTTTTTGAAATAACTCTACTAATTCATCTTTGGTAACTGTAATTTCATCTGAAATAATACTTTAGCCTAAAATATATCCTTGAGATGAGGCATTAGCAAAAATTCCATAATATGTTTTTGTTCTAATTTTATTTACAACATTTCTCATTGTAAATATACTCATCTTCTTGTTCTTCCATACATGATCATGTATCATATCATAAGTTACAAGTGTGCCTGATTTTTCAATTAAAAGTTTTAATAATTGAAATTCTAATTTTGTTAAATCAATAGGTTCTCCTGCTTTATTATAGATTCTATCTCTATATAGATCATAATAAAATCCTTCTCCTAGATCAACTTTATCAGCTCTTTTTGTTCTATTGATTGCAACAATAATAGATGTTTTAATATTTTGTGCATCTATTGGCATAATAAAAAATCCAGATATATCATGATAGATAGAATAAGCTAAATCATCATTTGAATTTTGATCACTAATTATAAATTTCATAGCTAAATTTTTATTTTCAGTAAGTTCATCTAGCATATTATGTAGATCTTCACCATTGGCATTGATGATTAAAATATCAAATTTATTCTCTTCACATAAATTTAAAGCTTCTATAATATTATCTACAGATGTAAATTGTTTTGCACTAGCAAACTCATCTTTTAGAGAATTAGATAAGTCTAAATTACTTGTAACGGCTAAAATAGTTGAATTATTAAAATTTCTTATTTGTTTCAAAACTATACTCCCCTAAATTTTTTTAGCATTCTAACATAAAAAATTATATTTGTAAAGACTCTATTATAAAATAATAATATTATTTTACATATTATCGTCTTCTATAACTTAAAGCTTCAAGCAAATGAGATTTTTCTATCTCTTGAGAATCTTCGATATCAGCAATAGTTCTAGCAACTTTTAAAACTTTATTTATAGCTCTAAAAGATAATGAAAATTTATCTATTGCCAAATCTAAAATATCCCTAATATTGTTATTTATTTTACAATATTTTTCTATTTCTAGATCACTTAATTTACCATTTAAGTTCTTTTGCCCTCTGTTTTTTTGTTTTTGAAATACCGATCTTACTATTTTATGCATAGATTTAGAATCAATATCGCTAACATCATCTTTTGTAACTTCATTCATCACTATATATAAATCGATTCTATCCAAAAAAGGATCAGATAGTCTAGCTTTATATCTTTGTATCTCAAGATCACTACATCTACACTCTTTAGTTTTTGATAGCAAATTCCCACAAGGGCAAGGGTTCATAGCACTTACAAATAAGAATTTTGTGTCATATTTTATTTTACTATTAACCCTAGATACCAAAACAGTATGATCCTCCAGTGGTTCTCTTAGGCTCTCTAAAATATTTTTGGAAAAATGGGGAAGTTCATCAAAAAATAAAATAGCATTGTTACTATAACTTATTTCACCCATTTTTGTTCCACCTATGATAGATGCCTTTGTAGAGCTATGGTGTGGAGATATAAAATTTCTAATAGGAACAAAATTTGGCTCTTTTACTTGTAGTGAATCAAGTTTTGCTTTATCTAAAATCTCCTCCAAACTCATAGGTGGCATAATATATTGTAATCTTTTGCTTATCATACTTTTTCCACATCCTGGACTACCTTCAAATAAAATATTATGATTGCCACACACACTAATCAATGCTGCTCTTTTTGCTACTACTTGTCCCTTTACATCTTTAAAGTCAAGTGGGTATTGCTCTATAAAATAATATTTTTTACTATTGATTTGGATAAAATCATAACTAAAATCATCATTTTGTATTTTGTATTTTTGTTTATCTTTTGAACTAAAAAATAATATAGCTTCATTTAGATTATCTACAGCATATATATTTAGATCTGGTATTTTAGATATTTTTGGTATAGAATCTTTTGGGATAAGTATATTTTTTATTAATCCTTGTCTAGCTAGAGATAATACTAGCACAAAGATAGATTTTGTATCTTTTAAACTACCATCCAAGCCTAATTCTGCAAAAACATAAAAATCTTCAAAATCTACTTTTTTATCTTGTAAAGCTATCAAAAGTGCAATAGATAGGTCAAATTGACTTCCAGATTTTGCTATTTCTGATGGTGATAAATTGATTGTTATTTTTTTTGGTGGAAATTTAAAATCATTTGTAAGCAAAGATGATTTTATCCTATCTTTTGATTCTTGAATAGAACTACTACCCAATCCTACAATACTAAATGATGGCAAACCTTTTGTAAAAGTAGATTCTACATCTACACTAATTGCATCAAGGCCATCTAGTGATGCACATTTTAATTGTTTCATAAAATACCCCCAATTTTTTATAAGGGTATTATGACATACTTTAAAAAAGATTTTTAAAAATATGTCATTTTGTCATAAAATTATTTTGATTTTTTTTGATTTTTGAGTTTTTGTTTCCACTGTTTTTCAAATTTTTTTCTTTTTAGATATGGAAGATTTTCGATAAATACATGTCCTGTAAGGTGTTCCATCTCATGTTGCCAAGCAACTGCAAGAAATTCATCAGCTTCCATTGTCTGTTTTTGTCCATATCTATTAAAATACTCAACAGTTACATTTTGAGCTCTTTTAATCTCGGCATGATAATCAGGTATGCTTAAACAACCTTCATTAAAAACTAACTCTCCATCTTTTTTAGTGATGACAGGATTAATAGCTTCTATTAGATTTTCATCTAGTTGTTTTCCATTATCTTCACTTAATTCATCCTCTATTGGTAGATTTATGATCAAAACATTTAAAGGAACTGCTACTTGAATAGCAGCTAATCCTACTCCACCATAATGAAGCATAGTTTCATTCATATCATCTAAAAGTTTATGAAGTTTTTCATCAAACTCTTCAACATTTTGAGATTTTTTTCTTAATATAGGATTTGGATAAGTTATAATATCTCTTAACATTTTAGACTCTTATTCGTGTTTTTCTATAACTTTATCTATAAGCCCATAATCACATGCTTCTTGAGCACTCATAAAGTTATCTCTTTCTGTATCAGCTTCCACTTTTTTAATATCTTGTCCTGTATGATCTGCTAAAAGTTGATTTAAACTATCTTTTAATCTTTGGATCTCTTTTGCTTGGATCTGAATATCTGTAGATTGACCTTGTGCTCCACCACTTGGTTGATGTATCATAATTCTAGCATTTGGTAAAGCAAATCTTTTACCTTTAGTTCCTGCACTTAATAAAAAAGCACCCATAGAAGCTGCTTGTCCTATACAAATAGTGCAAATATCAGGTTTAATATAGTTCATAGTATCAAACATACTCATACCAGATGTTACAACACCACCAGGAGAGTTTATATATAGATAAATATCTTTGTCTGGATCTTCAGCTTCTAAAAATAGAAGTTGTGCCACGATACTAGAAGCAACTTGATCATTTACTTCACCGCTTAACATAATAATTCTATCTTTTAAAAGACGAGAGTAGATATCATAACTTCTCTCTCCTCGTCCTGTTTGCTCAACTACAACTGGAACATATGCCATCTAGTTTCTTCCTGCTTTTTCATCTAAAAGTTTATTGATAACTTTTTGTTCCATCATAGACATTTTGATAGCTGGTAGATAACCTGCTTCTTCGTATTGTTTAATCATAGCTTGACCATCTTGACCTGACATCATCGCTTCGTAGTAGATTGTTTGTGTTACTTCTTGATCTGTTACATCAATACCTTCAGCTTTTGCAAGTGCATCTATAATAAATGTAGCTTTAACACTTTGAGTAGCTACTGGAGTAGCTTCTTTTTTCATCTCTTCAATTTTTGAAGCATCTTCTTGAAGTGCTTTGATCTCATCTTCACTCATATTTCTTACTTCACCATTGATCACTTGTTGGATCTCTTGATCAAGTATAGAAGAAGGAACAGCAAAATCAATCTTTTCAACAAGAGCATCAAGATAAACAGGTTTTAACTCTTCAGCATAATATTTAGATATTTTTTCATTTTCTATTTGCTCTTTGATTTTCTCTTTTAAAAGTTCAACAGTAGCATTTTCCTCTTGAGGTAATAATTTTTTTGCAAACTCATCATCTATTGTAGGCTCTGCTTTTGCTTGGATTTCGTGTAGTTTTACTTTAAATACAACATCTGCACCTGCTAAATCTTTTGATTGGTATTCTTTAGGGAAAGTTACATTGATCTCTTTCTCTTCATCATATTTCATACCAATTACTTGATCTTCAAATCCAGGGATAAAAGAGTTTGAACCTATTTCTAGTGTATATTTTTGTGCTTTTCCACCCTCAAATGCAACACCATCTTTAAAACCTTCAAAATCTATTACTGCAAAATCTCCAGATTTTACTGCTCTTTTTCTTTTGATTTTTTCTAAAGGTGCATCACCAGAAGCTATCTCTTTGATTCTATCATCTACTTCTTTATCTGTTACTTTTGGTAGTTTTATTTCAGGTAATAAAGCTTTGTAATCTCCTAAATCAACTGTTGGTTTGCAAGAGATATTGATTTGAACATCTATGCTACTGTCATCTTTTTTATCAAATTTTGTTATTGCAGGTTCACCTATGATATCACCTTGTTCTAAACCTAAATCTTTTAAACTAGCACTATATAACTCTCTTAATGCTTCACTATTAGCATCCTCTTCAAGTTTTGCACCATATCTTTGTTTTACTACTGCTACAGGCACTTTACCTTTTCTAAAACCTTGAATATCCATAGTTTTAGAAGCCTCTTTTGCTATTTTGTCTAATGTGTTAGCCAATAAATCGGCACTTAGTGTTGCAGTAACTACTGCATTTGCTTCATCTGTTTTTTTTGCTGTAAATTCCATACAATCAAATCTCCATAATTAAATTTTTTACGGATTATATCTAAATTTAACTTATTGTTCTTTACTTTAGGAGATAAAAAATATAAAATTTATAAAAATAAATTAATATTAGCTTAAAGTTAGATTAACTTATGGTTAATCATTGGGGCATACAATTTTATTATCAAAACAAAATAAGGATGGATAAAATGAAAAAAGGACAAAACATATTATTATCAGGATTGGTAGCAACAATGTTATTTGGTGTTTCAACTTTAAGTGCTTCTAGCAATCTACATGATTCAGTTTCTCAAAAAGAGACATCTGCTATTGCACAAACAAATTTAAAAGGTATGAAACAAGCTCAAGCAAGATTAGAGATGTTAAATAAAAAAGATAAATTTCTTACAAAAGAGAATCTAAGTGTATTTAAACAACAATCAAGAATTGATGAAACAAAAAGATTAAATCTGATTGTAGCAAATAGTATGAAAAATTCAAAAAACAATATGAATAAAACTCCAAAAGATGTAATGAGTGCATTGAACTCTACAATAAAAGCTATGCAATATCTATATATGAATAAGATAGATAATACAAAAAAATCGTTACAAGATGCGACAAAACTTTTTGATAAAGCATTAAAAAACAATCCAGCATTAGATCTTGTTCCTGTAGATCAAGAAGTGCAAGTTACAGAGTTCTTTGGGGATGCTAATATTGTAAAAAAAGTTAAAAATCAAGCTATAAAATTATTGAAAAACAATAATACTCAACTAGCTAGAGATTTGGTGTTGTCACTTAAAGATCAAACAACTATCACAACAAGATTGTTACCTATGATAACATATCCAGATGCTACAAAAGAGGCATTAAAATATCTAAATAAAAATAAACCAAAAGATGCTTTTATAGTATTAAATGAAGCATTACATACTGTTGTAGTAGATAAAATAATTATACCTTTACCACTTGTAACTGCACAGGATTTAATAGATCAAGCTTCAAAACTTAAAAAATCAAATAAAAAAGATGTGATTGAGTTGCTGAACCTAGCAAATGATGAATTGCAAAAAGATATTTTATTAGGATATGCAACCAATAGTTCAAGTGATGTTAAATCATTACAAAAAGAGATTAAATCTATTCTAAAGGAGGTGCATGGGAAAAATAAAGTTGAAAAATTATATGAACATATAAAAAGCAGTTTTAAATCGTTAGTGCATAAGCTTAATAACGATTAATAGTCTTTTCATTTCTCCTTTTAAAGTCTAAGTATCTCCTTTCTTAGACTTTAATTAATTCTCTTTAATAATCAATTTAGATACAACAACCGCAATAGGAACTATTAAAAATCCTACCATATAAGCAATAGGCGATAAAAGATTGTTATTGTTAAGATAAAAAAATCCAATTATCAATAAAACATACCCAAATACTCTATAAAATGAGGTGATTGCCGTAAAAGTTGCTGTAGTATTTTTGATAGTATTTTTTTGATTTTTTAGATTTTGTTTCTCTTTTGCTAATACCTCTTTGATCTCTTGTGCTGATAACTCTTTTTGTTCTGTATCATTTTGTATATATTCTTCACTATATAGATCAAATTGGTCATCTATATTATCAATACTATCTGGGGTATTGTTCAAAGCATCTATATCTGTATTGGCCAATCTTTTTTTGATATTGTTTTTATATCCAAGATATGATCCTATAGTAATAGCCATAGAGCTTACAAAAGCTACTTGTGTATTGATAAGCCATACCATATTGTTTTGTAAAAAACAAAATAAAACAATACCAACATCAAAAGCTAAAAATATAAGATTAAATTTTTTAATCATCTTCTTCTTTTATACCTTTGTTTATTCTATATTGGTATCGTGGATCATTTTCTAACTCTTTGTATGAATCTTTTGCTCTTTTGTATGCTTTATATACATTTAAAATAGCAGCACTTACTCCCCAAAAAACACCAATCCATAAAGTGTAACCATAACCTGTCCATTTTTTAAGTAACAATCCCGCACCTACTCCAATAGCAACAGCTACTACCATAGAGATCCCTAAAGATAGATTATCTAAAGCTTCTATCTTATCTCTATGTTTTGGTTTTATATCATTCTTTTGCATTATTTAATATATGTGCAACAATAATCTGTAACTTCTAAAACATTAATATCAAAGCTACTATTAGCAGGAACTTCAAAATATTCTCCTGCTTTATATTTTTCGATATTACCCTCTTCACCTTGGATCTCTACTTCACAACTACCTGCTAAAATCTCCATATGTTCAGCATCTTGTGTGCCAAATTTATATCGCCCTGGCATCATAATACCTAAAGTTTTAGTTGTGCCATCACTATCTACAACAGTTCTACTTGTAACTTGTCCATCAAAATATTGATTTGCTTTTTTTATAATTGTAGCATTGCCAAACTCTTGAGTATTATTGTGTGGTAATTCATAATCTACAACTTTAGTCTTTATATCCAAAGATCTAATAAAATCTATAACTTTTAGATGGATTGGATCATTGGCATATTTTTTAAGATCCTCTTTACTATTTACAATCACAGTTAAAGCAAGATCATAAGCTCTTGGACTTTGTGTAAAATTAACACCAACTTCTAGTGCTTTAATATATTTTATATCATCCTTTAAGCTATTTAGCTTCACTATTAGCTCATCTTTATATCTCATATTTTCTTCAGAGAGTTCAAAAAATACAATATGTTTTATCATCCTAATCCCCTATAAACTTTTCATCACTTGATCTGCTGCCTTGATACAACGATCAATATCATTATTTGTCATAGTATCACAAATAAATCCTGTTTCATATTGACTACAAGCAAAATAAAAACCTTTTTTTAACATCCTATTATGAAATTTTGCAAATCTATCAAAATCGCATAAACCTACCTCTTTCATATTTGTAGGTGCTTTTTTGCAAAAGAAAAATCCAAACATACTACCTCTTGTATCTACTTGAAGTGGTATATTGTATTTTTGAGCAACTTTTTTCAATCCTTTAGTTAATCGAACAGCTTTTTTATTTAGTCTTTTATAGATGTTTTTATCTTTTTTTAGTTTTTCCAAAGATTTTAAACCAGCCGCCATAGCTACAGGGTTTCCACTTAGTGTTCCTGCTTGATATATAGCACCATTTGGACTTAGTTGATTCATAATCTCATCTCTACTAGCAAAAGCACCTACAGGCATACCAGCACCTATTACTTTACCAAATGTTACAATATCTGGAACAACGTCTGTTAATCCTGAAGCACCTTTTAAACTAGCTCTAAATCCTGACATCACTTCATCAAAAATTAGCAATGCTCCATATTTATCACAAAGTTTTCTACAAGTTTTTAGAAATTTTTGTGAAGCAGGAACTAATCCCATATTTCCTGCAATTGGTTCAATAATCACACAAGCAATATCAGAATTGTTTTTAAAACACTCTTTTAGTTGTTTGATATTGTTATATTCACTTAAAATAGTATGTTTAATCAGATCTGCTGGAACACCTGGACTACTAGGTTCTCCAAATGTTGCTAAACCACTACCAGCACTTACAAGTAAGCTATCGCTATGACCGTGGTAACAACCCTCAAATTTGATGATGTTATCTTTTTTTGTAACACCTCTTGCTAATCTGATTGCACTCATAACAGCTTCTGTTCCACTAGAAACAAATCTTATTTGATCTATATTGTCAAACATTTTTACTATACTAGAAGCTAATTTTGTTTCCAAAATTGTTGGAGCTCCAAAAGATAAACCTTTTTTCACAGTTTTTTGGACAGCTTTTTGAATATCTTTATTGCAATGACCAAATATCAAAGGTCCCCATGATTGGACAAAATCAAGATATTTATTGCCATCTATATCAATCAAATAGCTACCTTTTCCTTGTGCTATAAAAGGTGGTGTTCCACCCACACTATTAAATGCTCTTACAGGAGAATCTACTCCACCAGGTATAACTTTTTTTGCTTCTTTATATGCTTTAATACTTTTGTTAAACATCATTTTCCTTTATCGTCTTGTTGCTAAAATATCTTGGATTATAGCATTATTTCATTAAATTTATGTTATAGTATCGAAATGAGACAGTTCATCTTAGCACTATTTTTATCTATTTTAATCCATATCTTTTTTTTGTATGATTTTAAAATCAAAAAACAAGATGTTAAAAATAAGCCTTTTATTAAAAATAGCACACAACAACAATATACTTATATTAGACTAGCAAAAATACAACAACCAATAGTTAAAAAAAGATTTAACAATAAAAGAAAAAAACAAAAGTTACAACCTAAATCTAAACCTAAACCAAAGTTTAAGCCAAAACCTAAAATAGTTCAAAAACCAATTTACAAGATTAAAAAAAGTTTTCAACAACATAAAAAGCCTATAATAAAAAAGGTAAAAAAATATATCAAAGCTACAAAACCAATACCACAACCTAAAAAACACAAACTTATTACTGACCTAAGTAGTTTGGATTATAGTTTTAATTATCAAGATTATTCAGCAGAGCAAAAAATAGATAATCTAAATCTTGATCCATTGACAAAAAGTTATATAAAGTTATATGGACAAGAGTATTTTAAATTTACCAAAGAGCAAAGAGAGTTTTTAAATAATAACCTAAATATTATAGGTCGTATCACTCAACAATATCTTATTTACCCATCATTTGCAATAAGAACTAGGCAAAGTGGCACCAATGTTGTAACTTTTATATTGAAAAAAAATGGTGATATCACAACTCCTAAAATCATCACAACTTCAGGATATAAAACTTTAGATGATAACTCTATCAAAACGATTCAAATAGCATATAAGGATTATCCAACACCAAAAGATGATATCAAAATCATAATCTATGTCAATTATATTTTGTATTAAATTACTTAACTTTCGCACCAAATATTTACAAGAAATATCTCTAAATCACCACATTTATCATCTTTAACCTAAAAACTATTAGTGTTATTGACATCTATAAATTAAGTATAAAAAAGTAAGAAA
>CAJXII010000015.1 GCA_913054415.1 uncultured Arcobacter sp. | reverse complement strand
ACAAATCTTTAAAAGATATAGATTTTAGATCCAAAAATATAGATATAGTAATAGATGCAAGTGGTATCAAAATAGATTTAGATATTTTAAATGCTCTTGATATAAAACATATATTTTTAACACATCCAAGAAAAGATGTTCAAAATATAGTTTTAGGAGTTAATGAAAAAAAATTAGATAAAAAAGATATTAAAGTTATATCTACAAGTTCTTGTAATGCTACTGCTTTATCTGTATTGTTAAAACTTATAGATGATAAGTTTGGTATAGAGTTTGGAGATGTTACAACTATTCATCCACTTTTAAATCATCAAAAAACTTTAGATAGTAATTGTATAAGCAAAAGTGATAGAGATATAAACTGTAACTTTGAGTTTGGAAGAAGTTCTACACAAAATATTATCCCAAGTGGAACTACTACTATTGAAGCTTGTAGTTATCTGTTAGCAAATATAGATCAAAATATCATATCATCAAGCTCTTTTAGAGTTCCAACATCTACAGTTGGGGCTATCAATGTAGTTTTATCACTAAAAAAATCTATATTAAAAGATGATATTGTAGATATGTTGTATAGATATGAACAAACTCAACAATACGATATATTATCTAATAATACAGAGCCATTAGTATCAAATGATTTTGCTAAAACAAGATTTACAACTATTGTAGATCACCGTTTTTTAGAGGTGAAAAACAATAAAATGGTTAAATTTGTATTATGGTATGACAATGAATGGGGATATGCCTCAAAAGTTGTAGATATAGTTAAATTAGTTATAAATCAATAATTTTTAAAATTTTTTATTTTATGCTACTTAAGTGGCAGAACTCTTTTAGAAAATATTTTATAATTTCATCGAAAATAAAATAAAATATAAGGAGTTAAAAATGATGTTAGCAAGATACAATCCAAATAATGAATTTAGAGAATTTAGAAGAAGTTTTGATATTTTAAATTCAATGTTAAACAATTTTAGTTCAACTGTTCAAACAGATACTGTTGATGTAGATTTTACACCAGCTGTAAATACAAAAGAGGAACAATCAGCATATCATATTGAACTAGATCTTCCAGGTATGAAGAAAAAAGATATAGATATCAAGGTAGAAGATAATGCTTTGATCGTTTCAGGTGAAAGAAAAATGAAAAAAGAGACAAAAGAGGAAGATTATTATAAAATAGAAAGTAGCTATGGAACATTTAAAAGGGTATTTACAATTCCTGAAGATGTAGATGTTGAAAATATCAAAGCAAGTGCTACAGATGGTGTTTTAGAGATAGTTTTACCTAAAGTTGAGGTAAAAAAACCTGAAGCAAAATCTATAGAAATTAAATAATTTTAGTTAAAATTGTGTATTATTCTGTATGAACAGAGATAATACACAATTAGTTTTAAAAAAAATCGGCAATACTCCTGCTACATTAATCAACCAAAAAGAGCTTTTTTTTGATGTGGGGGAAGATCCTCTAAATAGTGTCGATACTGCAAAATATTTCTATTTTGTCCTAGATGGCAAAATCAAAATTTACGATCTTAATATAGATACAGCAAAAGAGCAAACTTTATATATACTTACAAGAGGAGATATGTTTGATGTAGTATCTCTTTTGGATTCAAATCCTAATCAATATATTTCTGAAGTTTTAGAAGCTACACATTTAGTTCAAGTTCCATTAGTAGATGTTAGAAATATGATAGATAAAGATAATGAGTTTAAACAATATTTTTATGCTTATTTAGCTTCTAAATTAAAATCTATGGAGAATCTAGCAGTTAGTTTATCTGTATATGATGTGTATCAAAGGGTTGTGCAACTATTTGCTAAATTTACCAAAGTTGATATAAATGGTAAGCCAAAACTACATATTATTGACAATCTCAAACATGATGATATAGCTTCTATGGTAGGAAGTGTTAGAAAAGTTGTCAATAGAACTTTACAATCTTTAAAAAAAGATGGTATTATTGAAATATCAAGAAAAAAAATTATTGTTAAAAATTTCCAAAATCTACTTGATAAATTAGATATTTAATAATTTTTAGATAAAATATTACCTAAAGAGACTAAAATCAAAATAGGGATATTTTATGAAAATAATCGCAAGTAATTTTAAAACAAATCATACAAGAGCTTCAACTAAAAAGTTTATCAATGAAGTAGATAGTTATCTAAAACAACAAAATATAAATAATCAAGTTTTTATTTTTCCAACTGCTACTGCTTTAGATAGTTTTGATACAGTTTCAAACCTTTTTATTGGGACACAAAATGCTTATTTTACAAAAAATGGATCATTTACAGGTGAGATAGGCACAGAGCAATTAGATGAATTTGGTATCAAAACTATCTTAATTGGACATAGTGAAAGACGACATATTTTAGGTGAAATACAAAAAGATATAGCTTTAAAATATAACTATTACAAAGAGTTAGGATATAAGATAATATATTGTGTCGGCGAGCCACTTGATGTAAAAGAGTCTGGATTAACTGAGACTTTAAGTTATATTTGGGAGCAGTTTGAGGGTATCGATTTAGATTATGAAAATCTTATTTTAGCTTATGAGCCTGTTTGGGCAATTGGAACAGGTGTAACTGCAACAACTGATGATATAACAGTAGTGCATCAAAATATTAAACAAAAGATCAATAAACCTTTACTTTATGGTGGAAGTGTAAAACCTGCAAACTTAGATGAGATATTAAATATACCAAATGTAGATGGTGCATTAATTGGAACAGCTTCGTGGGAAGTAGAAAGTTTTACAAAAATGATAGATATAGCTTCAAAAATAAAATAGGAGGATATTATGTCAAACTTAGCGTATATTGAACATTATACAAAAGAGGATTATAAACATTGGGATAAACAATGGGAGCTAATTTATGGGCAACCTTATGCTATGGCACCATCACCTATGTTTGGACATCAGTATATAAGTATGAAAATTGCAAGACAGTTAGATGTAGCTTTGGATGATTGTGCTAATTGTTATGCACTTTTTGAAACAGATGTGGAGTTTTATGATGATACTATCGTTCGTCCAGATTGTATGGTAGTTTGTGGATTATTTAAAGATTATATTACACGATCACCTGCGTTGATATTTGAAATTATTTCACCATCATCTGCAAAAAGAGATGAACAGTTAAAATTTGAGCTATATGAAAAAGAGGGTGTAAAATATTATACAATAGTATATCCCCAAAATAAAACGGCAAAAGTTTATAAACTAAAAGATGGCAAATATATCAAAGAGGGTGATTTTTTTAATGAAAAATATACCTTTGATATAAATAGTTGTAGTATAGAATTTGATTTTGATTTTATATGGCAAAAAAATAAATAATAGGAGAAAAAAATGATAATGAATGGTAAAAAAGGTGTAATTTTAGGAGTTGCTAATAATAAATCTATAGCTTATGGAATAGCAAAGCAATGTGCAGCACAAGGTGCAACAATAGCATTTACATATCTAAATGATAGTTTAAAAAAACGAGTAGAGCCAATAGCAGCTGAATTTGGAAGTGAAAATTATGTATATCCATGTGATGTAAGTAATCCTGATGAGATAAAAGCTTTAAAAGAGTCTTTAGAAAAAGATTTAGGAGAAATAGATTTTATAGTTCACTCTATAGCATTTGCTCCAAAAGAGGGATTAAGTGGAAGATTTGTAGATATTAGTAAAAATGCTTTTGAAGTAGCTATGAATGTATCTGTGTATAGTTTAATAGAGGTTGCTCAAGTTTTAAAACCTATTATGAGTGATAGTTGTAGTATCCTTACACTTACATACTATGGAGGGGTAAAATATATACCAAATTATAATCTAATGGGTGTAGCAAAAGCAGCTTTAGAGATGACTGTAAAATATCTTGCTGAGGATCTTGGAAAAGATGGCATAAGAGTAAATGCTATAAGTGCTGGTCCTATTAAAACACTTGCAGCTGCAGGAATTGGGGAGTTTAGATTTATGTTAAAATGGAATGAAGCTCATGCTCCTTTGAAAAAAAATGTAACAACTAGTGAGGTTGGAAATAGTGGTATGTATTTACTTAGTGATTTAAGTAGTGCAGTAACTGGGGAAGTTCATTATGTAGATAGTGGATACAATATTATGGGTATGCCAGCAGTTTCATTTGATGAAGATGGTAAACAAACTATTGCTTGGGATGGAAAATAGATGGAAAATAAGATAGATTTTCAAAATTTAGCACAAAAATATCAAACTCCTTATTATGTTTATGATTTTGATTATATTACAAAACAATATCAAGAATTAAAAACAGCTTTTAAAGCTAGAAAATCATTGATTTCATACGCGATCAAAGCAAACTCAAATCTAAGTGTAGTGCGACATTTAGCTCAACAAGGAAGTGGAGCTGATTGTGTAAGTATAGGTGAAGTTAAAAGAGCTTTAAAAGTTGGTATTGCTAAATACAAAATAATTTTTAGTGGTGTAGGAAAAACTGACGATGAGATAAAAGAGGCTTTAGAGTTAGATATACTTATGATAAATGTAGAGTCTGAAGCGGAGTTACACAGAGTTGAACTTTTAGCAAAAGAGTTAAACAAAGAGGCAAGAATTAGTATTAGAGTAAATCCAAATGTAGATCCACAAACTCATCCATATATCTCAACAGGACTTCATGAGAATAAATTTGGTGTAGATATAAATACAGCAAAAAGGATGTATATCAAAGCAAAAAATAGCGATTTTTTAGATCCTATTGGGATACATTGCCATATAGGTAGTCAGCTCACAGAATTATCTCCTATTAAAGAAGCTGTAAATATTGTAGCCAATCTAGTAAGAAATCTAAAAGCTGCTCTTGATATTGAGTTGAAATTTTTTGATGTTGGTGGTGGACTTGGAATTGTTTATGATGATGAAAAACTTATCGATACAAATGAGTATGCTCAAACTATATTGGAAGCTTTATTTGGATTAGATATAACTGTAGTTTGTGAGCCTGGTAGATTTATAGTTGGAAATAGTGGATATTTTGTTACAAAAGTGCTATATGAAAAAATCAATAGTGATAAAAGATTTATAATTGTTGATGGTGCTATGAATGATCTAATTCGACCAAGTTTATACAATGCTTATCATAAGATAGAAGTTTTAAATCAAAATGATAATAAATCAAAATGTAATCTAGTAGGTCCTGTGTGTGAAAGTGGTGATTTTTTTGCCAAAGATATAGAGTTGCCACAAACAGAGCATAATGATTTAGTAGTTATTCATAGTGCAGGTGCTTACGGTTTTACTATGGCAAGTAACTATAATACAAGAGGTAGAGTTGCTGAGATAGCTATTGAAAATAATCAAGATAGAATTATTAGAGATAGAGAAACTTTTGAAGATATGATTGCTTTAGAGGAAAAATATCTATAAAAGTTGATAATTTATAGGAAATAACATGGAAAATACAAATCAAATGACAAAAGGTTTATTTGGGAGAGTGAGAATAAGAACTAAAATTATTGCACCAACTATATTGGTTTTGGTTATTAGTAATTTAATTTCAGTTTTTACATCTGCTTATAGGATGGATGATCTAGCAAAAAATAATGCTAAGATGGCTTTAAACCAGCTAACTGATTCTATATTTTTAAATCTGCGAACAGCTATGAACACAGGAGATATTGAGGTTATTAAAGATGCTGAGCAAAAAGCAAGAGATAGTATTCCTGGATTGAAAAAATTTGTAGTTGCTAAAAATGATAAAGTTATAGAGCTATTTGTTCCCCTTGAAAAAAAGATTACCAATAAAGATATTTTAGAAGTGATGAATACAAAAAAAGATAAACTTATAGAAAAAAATCAAAATGGTCATCACACAATTAGATCTTTAAAACCTATGATAGCAAAAAAAGAGTGTTTGTATTGTCATGTAAATGAGAATGTAGGAGATGTTATTGGTGTGCTGGATCTTACATTTGATCTGAAAGAATCAGATTTTATTATTAATAGCACTGTAAATAATTTAGTAGTTCAAGCTATAGCAGTCTTAATATTAGTAACACTATTTATGACATGGTTAATAAGACGAGCTACTATGCCAATAGAAGCATTTCAAAAAGGTCTCGAGATGTTTTTTAGATATATCAAAAAAGAGAAAAATGATATAGCTCATATAGATCAATATAGTAATGATGAAATAGGTGAACTTGTAGAATCAGTTAATAAAAATATAGATGCAACTGTTAAGGGTGTGCAAAAAGATGAAGCGGTCATTAGTGAGGCAAAAGAGGTAATCGAAAAAGCCTCAGTAGGAATTTATGATGTGCAGATTAAATCTCAAGCTCATAGTGCTGAGTTGGAGGATTTAAGAAATTTAGTAAATAAATTAATTGATGCTATTGGATATAATCTCAATAGAGTATTGAATGTTTTAAATGATTATGATCAAAATAATTATATCTCAAGAATCAACTCAAAAGGAAATACAGTAGGAACTATGAAAGAGGTATTTCAAAAAGTTGATGCATTAGGAGATAGTTTAGCAAAATCTTCAAAAACAAATCTTCAAAATGGTCAATCATTACAGCAAGATGCTCAACATCTTGAAGAATCAGTAACTACTGTTCAAGATCTATTAAAAAAACAATCTGCTCAATTAGAAAATAGTGTAGAGCAGTTATCTCAAATCACTTCGGCAATAGATCAAACTGCCAAAGATGCAACATCTATGGCACAATATGCTCAAAATGTTACCAAAGCAGTATCAGTAGGGCAAGAGTTAGCTACTCAAACAACATCTGAGATGCAAGAGATATTCCAACAAGTAAATTCTATTAATGAGGCTATTAATATTATAGATGAGATAGCATTTCAAACAAATATTTTATCTCTAAATGCAGCAATTGAAGCAGCAACAGCAGGAGAAGCTGGAAAAGGTTTTGCAGTAGTTGCTCAAGAGGTTAGAAATCTTGCAAATCGAAGTGCAGAAGCAGCAAAAGAGATAAAAGATTTAGTTGAAAAAGCAACAACAAAAGCAAACTCAGGACAAGAGATATCTGAAAATATGACTCAAGGGTATGAAGAGTTAAATAATCATATCAATTCAACTATTGATCTAATTCAAAATGTAACTAAAGCGGCACACCATCAACAATCATCAATAGTTCAAATAAATGATAATATTAATCAGATTAACCAACAAACAATCAAAAGCACAAATATGATTCAAAATGTGCAAACTATTGCTATAGAAACTAATAAGATTGCTAGTGAGATATTAGATGAAGCACAAGAGAAGAAATTTTAAAGGATTTAACTAAGATGGATGAAGCGATACAATTAGGTAAATTAAGAGATAAATTAGATGAGATAGATAATCAAATCTTAATTCTTTTAAATCAAAGAATGGAAACAGTTAAAAAAGTGGGTGAAGTAAAAGCTACAAGTGGTGGAGCAATATATCGACCTGAAAGGGAAAAATCTATCATCCAAAGACTTGAAAATATCTCAAATCAAACAAATGGATTGTTAAATAAAAATGCTATTGAGGCTCTGTTTTTAGAGATTTTTGCAATTAGTAGAAATTTGGAATTGCCTGAAAATATCGCATATTTAGGACCTGCTGGAAGTTTTACACATCAAGCTGCTGAAAGTAGATTTGGAGCTATGAGTTCATATCTTTCGATTGGTAGTATCCGAGGTATTTTTAGAGAAGTATCAAGTGGTAAAGCTAAGTTTGGTGTAGTTCCTATAGAAAATAGTAGTAATGGTATTGTTAATGATACCATTACATGTTTTAGTCAAACAAACCTAAAAATCATAGCAGAGGTGATGGTTGATATCCATCATGTTTTGGCAACAACAGTAGATAGTGTGAAAGATATTAAAAAAATATATTCAAAAGATATAGCTTTAGATCAGTGTCATTTGTTTTTAGAAGATTTAGGTCTTGATGAGATTGAGCTAATCCCTGTAGAATCTACAGCAAAAGCTGCAAAAATAGCTTCAAAAGAACCAAATAGTGCAGCGATTTGTTCATCTGTAGGAGCAAAAATGTATAATCTTCCTATTTTATTTGAAAATATTGAAGATAAAGGGAATAATAGAACAAGGTTTTTAATCATAAGTGATTTTGAAAATGGTGTTAGTGGAGATGATAAAACATCTATTTTGGTGCAGTTATCAAATGAAGCTGGAGCATTAGTGAGATTTTTACAAGATTTTGACAAAGCAAAAATAAATCTTACTAAAATAAAATCGCATATTATTGGTGGGTTATCTACATTTTTTATAGAATTTAATGCCCACAAAGATGATAAAGCTGTATCACAAATATTTAATAAATATAAAAATGAGATAAAATTCTTAGGTAGTTATGTAAGGGAAGCAGATGATATTTAATAAAACTTTAGATGATGTAAAAGTATATGAAGCAGGGAAACCAATAGAGTTAGTTGTGCGAGAATATGGTGTTAAAGAAGAGGATATTATAAAATTAGCTTCAAATGAAAACCCTTATGGTACAAGCAATAAAGTAGTAAAAAAACTACAAGAGGTATCTGTAAATGCTTGTATCTATCCAGATGATTCGATGTATGAGCTAAAAGAGGCACTTGCAAACAAATTTAGTGTTCAAGAAAATCAGATTATAATAGGAGCAGGTTCAGATCAAGTTATTGAGTTTTGTGTTCATGCAAAATGCAATAGCAAAAGTAAAGTGCTTATGGCAAAAACTACATTTGCTATGTATGAGATATATGCAAAACAAACAGGAGCAACAATCCTTAAAACTCAAAGTGATGAGCATAATTTAGATCAGTTTAGAGATATTTATAAAAATCAAGGTGCTGATATAATTTTTCTTTGTTTGCCAAACAATCCTTTAGGGGAGTGTCTGGATGCAAAAGATGTATATGAGTTTTTGGATGAGGTTGATGAAAATACTTTAGTGGTACTTGATGGTGCTTATCAAGAGTTTGCTTCATATAAAGATGGTGCAAAAGCAATTAATCCAAGTGAAGTGATAGCAAAATATTCAAATGTGATATATTTAGGAACTTTTTCAAAAGCTTATGGTTTAGGTGGATTAAGAGTTGGTTATGGAATAGCACAAGATGATATTATACAAAATCTATATAAATTAAGACCACCATTTAATATTACTACTTTAACTTTAGCAGGGGCTATTGAAGCACTAAAAGATGAGCAGTTTGTTCAAGATTGTATAGAGAAAAATTTTATCCAAATGAAAAGATATGAGGATTATGCAAAATCTAAAAATTTTAAATATATTCCAAGCTATACAAATTTTATCACAATATATTTAGATGGCTACTTTTCAAAAGATATAGCTCAAAAACTACTTGAAAAAGGGGTTATTGTGCGAGATATGACGGGGTATGGATTTAATGCTATTCGTATAACAATAGGAACACAAGAACAAAATACAAAAGTATTTAAGATACTTGATATGGTGCTAAATGATTAAACAATATTATGGTTATGAAGCTTTTTTAAAAGATTGTAAAACTATTTTACCACAGATAAAAAAGTATAATCCAGATGCGATAGTTGCTATTGCAAGGGGAGGGCTAAGTTTTGGACATATTTTAGCTCAAGGTTTAGATACAAATAATCTTTTTGTAATAAACTCTATCCATTATGATGGGACAACTAAATTAGATAATTTTAAAATATCAAATATCCCAGATCTAAAAGGGTATAAAAAAGTTTTGATAGTTGATGATATTGTAGATAGTGGTGAAACAATAGCAGAGATAAAAAAACTTTTAACAAAAGAGTATTTATATAGTGAATTTAAAATAGCTTCACTATTTTATAAAAAAACAGCTATTATTCAACCAGATTTTAGTGTCCAAGAAGCACAAAATTGGATAGAGTTTTTTTGGGAAGTAGATTTGAAATAATGAAGTTTAAGATAAGTAGGTAATAATAAATATATGAAAATTGAACAACAAAGAGTGGATGAACTAGATAGATTAGCCAATAAAATAAGAGAGCGAATTATAGATGTAGTATCAAGACATGGTGGGCATTTTAGTTCACCTTTGGGTGCAGTAGAGCTTATAATTGGTATGCATGAGGTATTTGATAAAGATAATGATCCTTTTATTTTTGATGTTTCTCATCAGTGTTATCCACATAAATTATTAAGTGGTAGATGGGATGAATTTGAAACTATTAGACAATTTGGTGGTTTAAGTGGATTTACCAAACCAAAAGAATCAAATGCTGATTATTTTGTATCTGGTCATAGTTCTACATCTATCTCATTGGCAGTAGGAGCTGCAAAAGCTGCAAAATTATCAAATAGTAATAAAGTGCCAGTTGTTATGATAGGAGATGGTTCTATGAGTGCTGGTATGGTGTATGAAGCACTTAATGAACTAGGTGATTTAAAACTTCCTGTAGTTATTATCCTAAATGATAACGAGATGAGTATAGCAAAACCAATAGGTGCAGTTTCAAAACATCTAAGTAAACTTTTGGCGGGGGATATGTATCAAGGATTTAGAAGTAAAGTTGATCGTATTGTTCAAAACTATATGCCAAAAGGTAGCACATATATTGCTAAAAGAATAGAAGAGAGTATGAAGTTAATTACCCCTGGTATTATTTTTGAAGAGATGGGGGTTGATTATATAGGTCCAATAGATGGACACAACATAAGAGAGATATGTGAAACACTATCTTTGGCTAAAAAATTAAATAAACCAGTTGTAGTTCATGCACGAACAATTAAAGGTAAAGGTTATAGTATAGCAGAGGGACAACATGAAAAATGGCATGGTGTTGGACCTTTTGATAGACAAACAGGAGAGTTTTTAAAAAAATCTAATACTAAAAGATCAGCAACACAGATTTTTAGTGATAAACTTTACCAATTAGCATCACAAAATGATAAGATTGTAGGTGTAACTGCAGCTATGCCAAGTGGAACAGGTATAGATAAATTAATAGAGCATTTTCCTAATAGATTTTGGGATGTAGCTATTGCAGAACAACATGCTGTAACATCTATGGCAAGTCTAGCAAAAGAGGGATTTAAACCGTTTATTACTATATATTCTACTTTTTTACAAAGAGGATTTGATCAGATTGTGCATGATGTATGCTTGATGAGTTTGCCTGTGGTATTTGCAATAGATAGAGCAGGAATAGTAGGGGCAGATGGAGAAACTCATCAAGGTCAGTTTGATATTAATTTTTTAAGATTTTTGCCAAATATGATTTTATTTGCTCCAAGAGATGAAAAAACTTTGGAATATGCTTTGGAGTTTTCTCTAACTCTTAAAAACAACCCTTGTGCTATTAGATATCCAAGAGGTGCATTTGATGATTTACAATATCAACCTACACATTTTAAATTAGCAAAAGGGGAGATTTTAAAACAAACAAATAGCAATATAGCTTTTATAGGTTATGGTGCTGGTGTATCTCGTGCAATTAAAACAGAACAACTATACAAAGATGATGTAACTATTGTAGATTTAAGATTTGTGAAGCCTTTGGATGAGCAATTACTAAAAGAGTTAGCAACAAAAACTAAAAAATGGTATATATTTAGCGATAGTCAAGCTCAAGGTGGAGTTGGTAGTGCATTGTTAGAGTTTATAAGTAGATATGATTTAGATATAAAAATAAAAACTTTTGAATATGATGATATTTTTATCCAACATGGTGATACAAAATTATTAGAGGAATCTTTAGGATTGCTTCCTGAACAACTTGTAAAAAAAATATGAAATTTTATGAAAAAGAGTTAAATTTATTAGTTAAATCAAATAGATTTAGAAAAAGAAAAATATTTGATGAAAATATAATAGATATGGCTTCAAATGATTATTTGGGATTGGCTAAGAAAAAATCTCTTTTAAAAAAAGCATATCAAAGATTATCAAAAGAGAAATATCACTCTTCGAAAGCTTCTATGTTAGTCAATGGATATCATCCTTTACATCAAAAGTTTGAAAAAAAACTTATGAAATTAAATAATTTTGAGGATTGTATCACAGTAGGTAGTGGATTTTTGGCAAATATAGCTTTGATAGAATCGTTAGTGAGAAAAAAAGATATTTTATTTATAGATGAACAATACCATGCTAGTGGTATTTTAGCAACAAAGCTTATCCAAGGTAAAGTTGTTTTTTTTAAACACAATAATTATGAAGATTTGGAAAATAAGATAAAAGAGCTTCTAAATAATAAAAATGCAAGAATGATTATTGCTATTGAGGGTGTTTATTCTATGTCAGCTACAGTAGCACCAAAAGAGTTTGCAATATTGGCAACTAAATATAATGCTATTTTATTAGTAGATGAAGCACATAGTTCAGGTGTGATTGGTAAAAATCTTTTAGGTTGGTATGATTATTGGGATATTAAAATAGAACCAAATTATATCAAAATGGGAACTCTAGGTAAGGCTTATGGAAGTTTTGGAGCATATATTTTAGCCTCTAGTCATATTGTATCTTATTTGGAAAATAGAGCTAAAAGTATCATATATACTACATCATTATCTCTTTTTGATACATCACTTGCTTTTGAGAATCTAAAATATATACAAAAAAATAAAAATACAATCAAAGATAAAATCAAATCTTATCAAAAGATTGTATATGATATTTTAGGAATCAAAGTTGATAGTTTGATTGTGCCAATAGAGATAAATGATAATAAAAAAGTATTAGTTATTCAAAAAGAGTTACAAAGTTTAGGTTATATTGTAGGTGCTATTAGGCAACCTACTGTTAAAAAAGCAATTATAAGGATGATTATTAAGTTAGATATTACAAAAAAACAACTTATTAATATTTGTCAAATTATTAAAAATAGGATATAATTAGATATGTTTAATCAAGATTTATTAAGAACAATAACAGTATTGTATGTAGAGGATGAGGAGAGAATTCGTTTAACTATGTATAATGTATTTGTTAAACTGTTCAAAAAAGTTTATGTCGCTGTTGATGGAAAAGATGGATTTGAATTATACAAAGAGATAATATTTAAAGATGAAGAGATAGATATAGTTGTGGCTGATATCAATATGCCTGTGATGAGTGGTTTAGATATGTTAGAAAGTATTAGAGAATTTGATAAAGATTTACCTTTTATACTTACAACTGCTCATGCTGAATCTGATTATTTATTAAGAGCTATAGATCTTAATGTCCGACACTATGCAGTTAAGCCTTTACAGATCAAAGATGTGATGTTGCAGATACAAGATATTTGTGAAAATAAATTTAATGAAAAAATTATTAAACATCAAGCACAAGAGAAAGAACAATATATTAGTATTTTAAATCAAGCAGCTATAGTATCTAAAACAGATCCAAATGGTGTGATAACTTATGTTAATGAGCTATTTTGTGAAGTTTCAGGATATACTCAAAAAGAGCTTATAGGTCAAAATCATAATATCTTAACCTATCCAGATGTTTCAAAAAGTTTTTTTAAAAAGATGTGGAATACTATAAGTGCAGGAGATACTTGGAAAGGTAAAGTAAAAAATCAAACAAAAGATGGACAGTTATATATTGTTTATGCTACAATTTTTCCTATTTTGGATGATATTGGAGAAAATATTATAGGATATATGTCTGTTCAGTTTGTAATCACAGAAGATGAAACAGAAAAAAGATTATTCCACCATAAAGTTATTCAAGATATTAGTGATTATAGACAAAAAGCTTATCATTTAACAAAAGAGGTTGAGAAGCTAAAAAAACAACTTAAATATTCATCTCGTCAAGATATTGCATTGTTAATTGATGCTTTGGAATTAGAAAAACAAAAGAATCAAACTATTAAAAATCAATTATCTCATTATGAAGAGGATATTAAGTTAAGTGAGCAAAAATATAATTTATTAAATAAAGAGTATCAAGATAGAACTTTTGAGCTTAATGAAGAGAGAAAAGAGTGTAAACAGGAGTTACAAAATTATCAAGATAAACTTATCTCTATACAAAATGAATTTACAGATTATCAAAATAAGATTAAAGAGTTAGAAAATATAGTAAAAGAGCAAAGAATAGAGGTTAAAAATCTAAATGAAGTGATTCAGCATAGAGAAGAGGAACTATATAAATTTAAAAAGAAGAAGAAAAAGTAATCTTTGAGATTTTAATACTATTTTAAGATAGCCCCAAAGTTGGGGCTTGTTGATTATGTTGACTATTATCGTCTATTGTTTCGGTTTCTATTACGATTTGATGAGTTGTTTCGTGATCTATTTGAACCACCGCCGTTTCTTCGTCTTTGACTTCTATTTCTATTACCACCATGGCCATCTCTAACTCTTGATAGTAGATATTCGATATCTTTTTTTGATTTACCGATTTTATCTTTACCTTTAACTTTTTCAGTATCAGCTATAAAAGATGCTAATTTATATACGATAGTTGATAGGTCAAAATCATTTTTTAATTTTTCGATTAGTTCATATACTTTTTCATCAATTTCTTGATTTTTTAGAACTTCTAATAATGAAGATTGTTGTTTTTTCTTAACTTCATTGATTGTTGGAATTACTTTTGATTCCATAGTAGCACCAACATCTTTTTGTATTTTTTTCAAGCTTCTAAATTCAGCTGGAGTTACGATAGATACAGCAATACCATCTTTTCCTGCTCTTCCTGTTCGTCCAATTCTATGAACATAAGGCTCTGAATCAAATGGCAACTGATAATTAAATACATGAGTTACATCACTGACATCAAGACCTCTTGCAGCTACATCAGTTGCTACTAAAACTTCAATAGTATTTCCTTTGAATGATCTAATAACTTCTTCTCTTTGTCGCTGTTCCATATCTCCATGAAGACCTTTTGCACTATATCCTTGAGAAACCAAGTATGAACTTAATCTATCTACATCTCTTTTCATTCTACAAAATACAATAGATTTATATGGATTTTTATAGTCAAAAAGTCTCATAAGAGCATCATCTCTTTCATACTCTTCAACTACATAAAATGATTGTGAAATACTTGTATTTGTAACTTCACTTTTAGTAATAGTGATAAACTCTGGTTCATTTAAAATTGTTTTTGCTAATCTTTTGATAGGCTCAGGCATAGTAGCACTAAACATTAGTGTTTGCCGTTGTTTTGGCATAAATTTAAAGATAGATTTAATATCTTCTAAAAATCCCATATCCATCATCTCATCTGCTTCATCAAGTATTATTACTGATGGTTTGATTGAGATTTGTTTGTTTTTAAGAAGATCTAAAAATCTTCCAGGAGTAGCAACGATAATAGAAGCAGATTCGACATGTTTGATCTGTCTACTGTAAGAGCTACCACCATATACTGTAGCTGTTTTAATATTTAAAAACTTTCCAAATCTAAATAGCTCATCACTAACTTGCATAGCTAATTCTCTTGTTGGAACAATAACGACAGTTTCTACTGAACCATCACATTTCATATTTTCTAAGACAGGCAAACCAAAAGCGGCAGTTTTTCCTGTCCCTGTTTGTGCTTGTGCGACAATATCTTTTTTCTCTAATACCACTGGTATTGCTTTTTGTTGTATTGGGCTTGGCTCAATAAATCCAGCTACTTCAATAGCTTTGTGTAAATCTTTTTTAAAGTTAAAATCTTTAAATTGCATATATTTAATATCCTTTTATCTATATAGGACTACTTTAAAATACCCAATCTAACCTATTTAGATTATTCTCTTTAAAATTCCTATAGTTCGCGGATTATACCTAAATATTACTTAAAGTATTAATAATATTTTCACTATTGTCAATAAAAAAGAAATGATTCCCTTTATATGGGTAAAAATGACTGTTTTTGATAAGTGTAGATATTTTTTTCCCAGATTCAAGTGATGTTGCAGTATCATCTTCACCCCAAAATATATAAGCTTTACCTTTGAAGTTTGTAAAATGATCAGTAAAATCTTCATTTAGAACATTTTTAAAAGTTTCATACATATTCTCACTATAGTTTTGCACATCATTACTTCTTAAAAATTTACTTAATGATTTGATTTTTAAAAACTTCAAAATTTTATTTAGTTGGATTTTTAGTTTTACTATGGTTGATTTTTCCTCTACAATACCTGCACTACTTAATAGCACAAGATTAGATGGTTTTAAAAGTGTAGCAACTTTACCACCAAAAGAGTGTCCCATAATAAATAGATTTTGATCATTTGTAATATTTAATTTTTCTAAAAATAGTTTAATAATATTTGCATAATCAGATGTATTTAAGATGTAGTTATTATCACTTTGTCCAAATCCTGGCATATCTATATAGATATGTTTAAATTCCTTTCCATATTTGTTAAAAGCTTGTTTCATAATATTTTTATTGCTACCCCAACCATGAAGGATAACTAAAGCTTTTGTTTGGTTGGGATTTAAAATATCATAGCTAAGATTAAAAATCTTATCTTGATAATTGATAGTTTTTATTGCCATATTTTATCGCTTTTTTAAGCTTTTCCTTTGGCACTTTGGATTTGATTGACATAGCTATAATCTATTTTAATCATCTTTGATTTTGGTAGTGAAGATGATAGTTTAATAAGTATATTATTAAAGTCTTCAAAAAGATAATTTGCCATACTACCAGGGATAGGGTTGATCTCATTGAGATATACTTCATCATCTAGGACAAAAAAATCACATCTAATAAGAGAGCCTTCAAAGATATTGTTGTAAATATTGATAAAATTTTGTTTTAATTTATCTTTTAGACAATCAGATATATTGGCTTCTACAACTTGAGATGTTCGATTAAAATCTAAATATTTTGTCTGAAAATCTAAAAAGTTATTTTTGTTTGGTTCTTCGATAATAGAAAAATGAAATTGACCATCTATTTTTGCACCAGCTAAGTTATACTCTTTGATACCATCTATAAATGGCTCGATAATGATTTGATCATCAAACTCAAAAGCTACATCTAAAGCATACTCTAGTTCATCTTCAGATTTTACAATACTTACTCCAATACTACTACCTAATCTAACAGGTTTGATAATCACAGGATATTTATCTATAGTAATTGTATCAGATTTATTAAAATAGTGATAATCTATTGTTTTTACACAAGCACCTATAGCATACAGTTTTGTAAGATATTTATTGCAACTTACTACACTAGCTTCTGTTCTAGGACCAATAAAAGGGATATTAAAAAACTCAAATAAAGATGCCAAAATACCATCTTCTCCATCAGCACCATGCACTAGATTTAGTGCTATGTCAAATTCTAATTTTTTATAAGAAAGTATAGTTTTTTTATAAAAACCATTTTGTTTTAGTTCAAGTTTATCACATTTTTTATATTCACCACTACTAAATAGATTTGATTTTAATTTGTCATTTGGTATCTCATAAAATTCTCTATGTTGATCTATAAATATATAAGTAAGTGGTTGATTAATAACTTTTTTCATAGTGATTGCACTTACTATACTTATCTCATGTTCAAAACTTTTTGCTCCAAATATTATCGCTAATTTCAATTTTTTTACCTTTGTAATTTTTTTAATGCTTTTTTTACTATTTCTGATGTAGATGAAGCTGTAATATCAGTAAGTGCTTTTTTAATTTGCTCTTTTTTAAATCCTAATGACTCAAGTGCCATCATAGCTTCTGATATATTGCCATTGCTATTTGAGGTCGTATCTTCACTATTGACTACGAATCCACTAAGTTCTACTAAAATTCTACTTGCACCTTTTGGCCCAATACCAGGCACTCTTTTTAACATATTGACATCTTTGTTTGTAACAATTTGTGCAAAACTACTAGGGGTAAATGTGCTACAAATAGCAAGTGCTACTTTTGGACCAACTCCATTTATTTTTATAACTGTATCAAATAATTTTTTCTCATTAATATCTAAAAAACCATATAAACTTTGTGAATCCTCTTTTACAATATAAGTGGTAAATAATCTAATATTATCATCTTGTTTTATATTGCCACTACAATTTAAAGAAACAAAAACTCGATATATTAAACCATTTGTATTTATATCTATTTGTGTAGGCTCTTTATGTTCCACTTTTCCTACTATACCAACTATCATATTTTTTATCCTAATGAAATTTAATAATTTATTTATGAAACT
>CAJXII010000014.1 GCA_913054415.1 uncultured Arcobacter sp. | reverse complement strand
TTTATAATTTTTAGATTTAATTTAGTAAAAAGTTTTAACTTTGATTTTTGTTTTTTATGAGATTTCTTTTTCATTTATAAAAAATTTATGATACCATTTAGGTATCATAAAAATTGACTAGTTTTTATCTTGATCTACAATTTTATTTGCAGCTATCCAAGGCATCATCTCTCTTAGTTTAACACCTGTTTGCTCAATAAGACTAGCTCTTGCATTTGCTCTTTCAGCATTCATTCTAGGGTATCCTGCTTGACCTTCAAGGATAAAATCTTTTGCAAAAGTTCCATCTTGGATCTCTGCTAAAATCTCTTTCATTGCTTGTTTAGATTCTTCATTGATAACTCTTTTCCCTGATACATAATCTCCATATTCAGCAGTGTTTGAAATAGAATATCTCATATCTGCAATACCACCTTGGAACATTAAATCAACGATAAGTTTAAGCTCATGAAGACACTCAAAATAAGCCATTTCAGGTGCATATCCAGCTTCTGTAAGTGTTTCAAAACCAGCTTGAACTAAAGATGTAACACCACCACATAATACTGCTTGTTCACCAAATAGATCTGTTTCTGTTTCATCTTTAAAGGTTGTTTCAATAATTGCAGTTCTTCCACCACCTATTGCACTTGCATAAGATAATGCTAACTCTTTTGTATTTCCACTTGGATCTTGATCAACAGCGATTAGATCAGGAATACCTCCACCAGCTACAAACTCACTTCTTACAGTATGCCCTGGAGCTTTTGGAGCTATCATAGTTACATTGATATCTGCTCTTGGGATAATTCTACTGTAATGGATATTAAACCCATGTCCAAATGCTATAGTAGCACCATTTTTTAAGTTTGGTTCAATCTCATTTTTATAGATATCTGCTTGATTTTCATCAGGTAAAAGGATCATAACTACATCTGCTTTTGCAGTTGCATCAGCTACACTTAAAACTTCAAAACCTTTAGCCTCAGCTTTTGCCCAAGAGCTTCCACCTTTTCTTAATCCTACTACTACTTCTACACCGCTTTCTCTTAAATTTTCTGCATGAGCATGACCTTGAGATCCAAACCCAATCATAGCTACCACTTTACTTTTGATTATGTTGATATCACAATCTTTGTCATAATAAACATTTAATGCCATATTTTTTCCTTTAAATTTACAAATTTTGGAAGATTATATCCAATAAACAGTAAAAAGAAGCTTTATATATTTTTTGATTTATAAGATAAAATAAGATTTTATTTATATTATAGAGGTTGAGTTAAACTCAACCTCTATATATTTATAGATAAAATATCTATATGATTAGTGTAGTTTTTTCCAAACTGATTTTTTCCATAATACAGCAAATAGTGCGAAGATTACCATATAGATTAGGAAATTGATCCCTAATTTATCTCTAACTGGTTTGCTAGGATCTCCAATATTTTCTAAGTGTTGCATAACTTTTTCAAAACCTTCTTCTGTAAGACCAACTCTAGGCATAGCAGTTCCATGAAGAACTCTTTGTGGATCTTCTACAAATGTTTGTAAGAAATGTTCACTTCTTGCTCTAATTATAATAGATAGATCAGGTGGTAATTTACCCATATATTTTGTAAGTGCATCTTGATACTCTAACACTTTAATATCATAAGCTAAAGAATCTTTTTCAAATTTGAATTTTGATTTTTGACCAATTTGTGTCCATTTTTCTCCAAGAACTCTACCATCATATCTAGCAGCATGACATCTACCACAAGCTGTAACAAAAGCTTCTTTTGGAGTTACCTCTTTTGATGCTATAGATTTTAGATATGCAACGATATTTGCAATATCCTCTTTTGGCATCCAATTATATGAAGGCATAGGATAACTTCTTCCTGATTCTGGTGTAAATTTATGTGCAACATGTGCAGCTTTTGCTGGATCAGATATAAATGCAGCTAAATATTTATCTTCAAATATTGCTCCAGCATTTGATAAATCTGGTGGATTTACTCCATAAGATTGTGCTGATGTTAAAGGATCCATAGGTGCAGGCATATTTGCTGCTTTGATACTATGACAAGCAGTACAGTTTGCCATAACCAAATCTTTACCTTTAGCAACATCACCCTTTTCAACTTCACTTAAATCTTTATATTCAAAATTTTCACTTTCAATATGTTTATGCATTTGAGAATGTGCGAAAGGCTCAACTCCCCAATATGTTACAAGTGTAAAGAATATTACTACTATTAATATTTTAATTTCTCTCATTTTCTACCCCTTACGCTTTCTTCTCAAACATTGTAATAAATGGTAGTGCTATCCATAAACCTATAAATGTTAATGCAGCAACTAAACCAATTTGACTAAATATACCAGATGGTGGAACTTTACCCATAACAGATAAAACAATCATATCTATTAATAGTATCCAAAACCATACAAAGAATATTCCTCTTTTATGTGCAGGTTTTGCATTTGGACTTCTATCTAAAAATGGAAGTAAAACAAAAATAACTTGTGCAAAACCAAATGCTAATAATCCAATATTTTTACTAAATGGTCTTAAAATTTCGTATGACCATAAGAAATACCACTCTGGGTAAATATGTGGAGGTGTTTTAAGTCCATCAGCTGGATCAAAGTTTACAGGATCCATTGCAAATTCAAAATGGTAAAATACCAAATAGAAAAAGAATGTTAAGAAAAATGCCATAACCATAAAGTCTTTTGATAAGAAATCCCATTGGAATCTAATAACTTTAGCATTTTTTGTATCACCTTTTAAATATTTTTCAGCTTCTGCATCAAAATCTATCTCAGCACCCTCTTGATTATTTACATGTGGAATTCTAAGTGTTCCAAAGTGTAATACAATAATACCTATAATAATTAAAGGCATAAGTAAAACATGAAGCATAAAGAATCTTGTAAGGAATGCATCACCTGGAACATAATCACCTCTAATCCATTCAACAAGTCCATTTAAGTCTAAAGAACCTAAAGAGAACAGATTTGTAATAACCATACCAGCCCAATATGACATTTGTCCCCAAGGTAACATATATCCAGAGAAAGCTTCAGCACTAAATGTTACAAATAATAACATCCCTGATATCCAAATCATCTCTCTACCTTGCTTATAAGAACCATAGTAGATCCCTGTAAACATATGGATATAAATAAGTAAAAATACAACTGATGCTGCAACACCATGTATATGCCTAAATAACCAACCATAACCAACTTCTTGCATAATTGTATAGTTTACACTATCAAATGCCAATGCTGTATCTGGTTTATAATACATTAATAAGAAAATTCCAGATATTAATAAAAATCCAAATGTTACTGCTAGAATCATCCCCATAGCCCACAAGAAATTTATATCTTTTGGAATCCAATACTCTTCAGCTAAAACTCTTCTTAGAGTTCTAACAGCCAATCTTTGATTTAACCAATCTTCAATAGAAGTAGCTTTTGTAAAATGTGCCATCTAATACTCTCCTTATGCTTTAGGGTCTAAAGGTTTGCTACCTAAGACACCAGCTGCTTTCATTTTTTCATATTCTGGACCAGCTTGACCTAAAATAATTTTAGTTCCATCAATCTTAAATGGTGGAATTGGCATAGGTAATGGTGCAGGTGCTTTTGTATTAATAGCACTTTGATCATATTGAGCACCATGACATGCACATAAAAAATCCTCTGTAGCAGGTCTATATGATGGAATACATCCAAGATGAGTACATAATCCAATACAAACTAAAAAATGTTCACCATTAATTACAACATCTCTTGCTTTTTCATTAGGTGATGCTTTTTCAACCATCTCTTTTGTTTTCTTTAAGATAAATACAGGTTTACCTCTCCATTTTTCTGTATACATAACATTTGCTTCTGCAGTAGATGTATCAACAGTGGTTGTTCCAGCAGCTTTTACACTTGGAAGTGGATCCCAAGCTCTTTTCATACCGCCCAAAGCAAACACACCACCAACAGCAGCTACAGCTCCAAATGCCATACCCATTGCATCTCGTCTATTTACATTTTCAGACATACTTTTTCCTTTTTTTGAATTTTTAACCACACATTATACGATATCCTATCTTAAAGTATCATAATTGATTGTTATATTTAAGTGATTACTAATAAATAAGATTATTTTTTTGAAGTTCTTTTTTAATTTTATTAATTAAGTAGTGTTTATTGCTACACCACATAGGAGATAATAAACTATCATCATTAATACCTGCTGTTACTCTTGAGATTGATATATCATCAGGTAGCATCTTAATAGATTTGATAAGTGTATCTATATATAAATCTTCTGAAATAGGTGTAAATTTACCTTGGTTATATTCGTTTGTAAGAAGTGTATTTTTTACCACATATAAAGGATGAAATTTTATAGAATTTATCCCTAAATCTATAGTTTGCCTTACACTTTGTAGCATCATCTCTTGAGATTCATTTGGAAGTCCAAAAATAAGATGCCCACAAATATTTAAGTTAAGTTTTTTAGTTTTTTCTATAGTATTTTGTATAGTTTTAAAATCTTCGCCACGATTAACTTTTTTTAATGTTGTATCAAAAACTGACTGGATACCATACTCTATCCATATCTCATAATTCTCATTTAAAGAGGCTAAATATTGTAAAGTTTCATCAGTAATAGAATCTGCTCTAGTTCCTATGCTCAAACCTATAACATCATCAAAACTCAAAGCCTCTTCATACAAAGCTTTTAGTGTTTCAAAAGGGGCATAGGTATTTGTAAATGATTGAAAATAAACTATAAACTTTTGGGCACCAAATTTCTTTTTTAATCTATTTTTAGTAATTTCAAATTGTGTTTGAAGTTGATGTAGCTGATTTTGTAATCTTGGATTTGATTTGGTTGTCAGATTTAGTTTAAATTTAGATTTATCAGTTAGATTTGGAGAGAAAGATTCATTTTCACAAAAACTGCAACCACCACGAGCTACTGTGCCATCTATATTAGGACAAGTAAATCCTGATATACTAATAGGCACTTTATATACTTTTTGCTTATATTTTTTTCTCCAATATCTACCTATTGTATTTAGCTGTTTTTTCTCAATCATCAAATAACAATAAAACCTATTTTACAAAATAATCGCCATCAAAACTTACAAGCGAATAGTTTCTATCTCTTCCTATGGCATCTCTTAGATCATCAATACTAAGATATTCAAGAGTATCTGCCTCTATATATTTACAAACTTCATCTTTTGTTTTAACTGCATTGATAAGCTCCTCTTTTGTAGGAGTATCTATACCATAATAACAAGGAAATTTAATCTCAGGTGATGCAACTCTAAAATGAACCTCTTTTGCTCCTGCATCCTTTAACATTTTTACTATTCTTTTACTTGTTGTTCCACGAACAATACTATCATCAATAACTACTAATTTTTTACCTTCAATTAATGATTTCATAGGAGATAATTTCATCTTAACTTTCATATTTCTCATAGCTTGAGTTGGCTCTATAAAGGTTCGTCCTACATAATGATTTCTAATAATTCCTAATTCAAATGGTATTCCACTTTGTTTAGAATATCCCAAAGCTGATGGCACACCACTATCTGGCACAGGTATTACCATATCTGCATCTAACATATCTTGATCTTTTTTTGCCAATGCTCTTCCCATAGCTTCTCTAGTAGCATATACACTTTTACCATCTATTATACTATCTGGTCGTGCAAAATATATATATTCAAAAGCACAAGGTCTAAACTCTTGTGTATCATCTAGCATTATAGATTCTGGCTCAGGAGTTTCATCTGAGAATATCAACATCTCACCTGGTTTGACATCTCGAACAAAAGTAGCATCAACTAGATCAAAACAACAAGTTTCACTTGCTATGATCCAACCACCACTTTTTAATTTACCGATACTTAAAGGTCTGATACCATGAGGATCTCTTAAAACAAAAAGTTTGCTTCGACTTTGGATAATAAAATTATAAGCACCTTTTAGTTTTTTGACAGATTTTACAATCCTATCTCTTAATCTATCTTTGCTAGATTTTGCAATAAGATGTATTAAGTTTTCTGTATCCATACCTGTTTGAAATATCGACCCTTCACTAATAAGTCGATTTCTTACCTCATCTTTGTTAATAAGATTACCATTATGAACAATAGATATCTCCCCTAGTTTGTATTTAGCTTGAATAGGTTGTGCATCAAATATTGAATCATCTCCAGCAGTTGAGTATCTATTGTGTCCTATTGCCATATCACCTTTTAATATCTTAAAAGCCTCTTCATCAAAAACATCTCGAACAAAACCTCTACCTTTTACAGTAAAAATCTTTTTGCTATCTTCATCGTTGCTATGACCACTACTTATACCTGTAGCTTCATGACCTCTGTGTTGCATAGCAAAAAGTGCTGCAGATGCTAGTTTTGAAGCATCCTGATTTCCATAAATACCAACTATTGCACACATATTATAATCCTAAACAATCATTTATAGAATACAATCCAACCTCTTGATCTGCCAACCAAATAGCAGCCTTGATAGCTCCTCGACTAAATGTATTTCTACTTGTAGCTGTATGATTTAACTCTATAAACTCTCCATCGTTATAAAATCCTGTAGTGTGACGACCTACAATATCTCCACCTCTTAGACTCATAACTGCTATCTCATCTTTTGTTCTTGCTCCGATAATTCCATCTCTTCCTGAAACTCTTACTTTGTCAAGATCAAGTCCTCTAGCAGTTGCTGCATGTTCTGCTAAAGTCAATGCTGTTCCACTTGGAGCATCTACTTTATATCTATGGTGTTGCTCAACTATCTCACAATCAAAATCTGCTAAAGTTTTACTTGCAAGTGCTACAAGCTTATTCATAACCGCTACTCCTAAACTCATATTTGTAGCATATAAAATTGGAGTTAGTTTACTAGCTTCTATCAAAAGATTTTTTTGATGTTCGTTAAATCCTGTTGTAGCAATAACCAATGGTTTTTTGGTATCAGATTTTATTACACAGTTCAATAACTCTTCAGTTGCCGCAGGAGCTGAAAAATCTATAACTATGTCACAATTATCTAGCATAGTTTGCATATCATTTGTTACAACTGTATCTTTTGGTAAAGTCTTTTTAAGTTCATCAAATACATGAACACTACTTATTGTAGTATTTTCATTTAATTCAAGATCATCTATTAACAACGATCCAACTCTACCTGTGCTTCCAACTATACCAACTTTTATCATTTGTTAAACCTTTTATTTTATTAAATTTTTCGTATTTTATCTAAATTATACTAAATAGTTCTATTGTAAATATCCTATAGCTTGAATACCAGCTATTGCTCCATCAGATGCAGCACAAACTACTTGTTTAGGTGCATCAATTCTAATATCTCCAGCAGCAAATAGCCCTTTGACACTTGTATTCATTTTTAGATCTACAATAACCTCTCCTGAATCATTTAGATCACATAAAAAACTACCATCATCTTGTTTAAGTGGAGCATTTAAAACATCTCTTCCTACAAAAATAAAAGCACCTAAAACATCTAAAGTTTTTACCTCTTTTGTATTTTTATCTTGAACTACTACACCTGTTACACCCATATTATCACCTATAATCTCTTGAGTGTCGTGATTTAAAACTTGAACAATATTATCAAATTTTTCCATCTTTTTTACCTCATGTGGTGATGCTCTAAACTGATCTCTTCTATGGATAACATATACTGTTTTACATATATTTGCCAAATATATAGCTTCCTCTACAGCTGTATCTCCACCACCTATTACCGCTACATCTTTATCCTTGTAAAAAAATCCATCACAAGTAGCACAAGTGCTAACACCTTTTCCAAAAAATTCAGCTTCACCTTTAATCCCAGCTGCTTTTGGCACACTACCTGTTGCTATAATAACTGATTTTGCTTTTAGCTGTTCATTATTTGCTAATTTTAGGTTAAAAATATCTTCTGTTTTTGTAACTTGAACAACCTCATTCATATCATGTTTTAAACCAAACTTTTTACATTGTTGTGGCCATTTATCCATAAGCTCCATACCTGTTATAACTTCAAGTTGCCCAGGGTAATTTTCTATCTCACTACTTTGTGTAATTTGACCACCTGGTAACCCTTTTTCAAACATAGTTACATTTTGTAATCCACCTCTTGTGGCATAAAGTCCAGCAGTAAGCCCAGCAGGACCACCACCAATAATCGCTAAATCTAACATAAAATATCCTTTTTTGTAAAAAAAAAGGTTAGATACAAAACTGTATCTAACCTTTATAAAATCATAATAAGTTATATATAAATATTATAATAAACCATCTAATTTTTCAGCAAATGCTTGTTTTGAAGCTGCACCAATCATAGTATCTACAATCTCACCATCTTTCATAATTAAAATAGTTGGAATTGATCTTACACCAAATTTTACCGCTAATTCTTGCTCTTCATCAGTATTTACTTTACAAATATTTGCTTTACCTTCATAATCTTGTGCTAACTCTTCAATAACTGGAGCAATCATTCTACAAGGACCACACCAAGGAGCCCAGAAATCTACTAAAGATACACCTTCTCCAACTGTTGCATCAAAATTATCGTTGTTTAATTCAATATATTTACCCATATTTTTATCCTTTTGTTTAAATTTTAAAAATTATAGACAACTCTAACTTACATCACTATTAAACTAATGATTTAATTTTAGTTATTATCTTTTAATATTTGGATTAAGTTTTAGCAACACCAAATCAGCAATAATATTTCCCACAAGTGTTAAAAAAGCACCAATTATAAGTATCCCCATAATCACAGGATAATCTCTACTAAGTGCTGATTGGAAAAAAAGCAACCCCATACCATTTATAGAGAATATAGTTTCTAAAATAACACTTCCCCCTATAATACCAGGCAAACTAAGCCCAAGCAAAGTTATTACTGGTGGATATAGATTTGGCAAAATATAATATCTTAATATTTGTGATTTTGATAAACTTCTACTCTTTGCCCAAAAAATATAATCACTTTTGAGTATCTCAATAGTTAAAGACCTAATATACAAAGTTAAACTTCCAACTCCTCCAAATATAATAATACCCACAGGTAATATAAGATGCCAAGCCTCATCTATATAATAAGCTAAATTTGGATTTTTCATAGATGTAGTATGCAATCCTGATATTGGCAATATCTCTAAGTTTACACTAAAAAATAAAACACCCATAAGTGCAAGATAAAAAGATGGAGTTGAAAAACTAAGCAATGATAACTGCCCTACAAACTTATCAAATAAACTACCTTTATTTAAAGCTGCTTTTATACCTAAAAATAAAGATAAAACAAAAATAAATACCATACTAATAAGATTGATAGTCAATGTAATAGGTAACCGTTTTAATATCTCATTTTTAACCATATCTCCACTACTAAATGATATACCAAAATCTAAATGTAAAAGATTATTAATCCAGCTAAAAAACTGTATATACAATGGCCTATCCAAACCATATATCTCTTTTAGATGTGCAATATTTTCAAATGTAATATTTGGATTTAGGTTGCCACTTGCAAAAAAACTATTTGGAGCAATATGGACAGCTAAAAACGATATAATACTTATAATAAACAACATCAAAAACAGATATATCAGTTTTTTGAATATAATAGTAACCATTTATACTCTTTGGGTTACCACAACAGCAATAGCAAAATTACCATCATGAGCAATACTTAAAAATGAATTTTTTATATTATATTTTTCTCTTATATGTTTTTTATATTTTATCTTTGGTTGACCTAATTTTGTTTTACTTATTTTAATATCTTTAAAGCTGCACTCTTTGCCTATACCTGTGCCCAAAGCTTTACTAGCTGCTTCTTTTGCTGCCCAAAATCCTGCTAGAGTTTGGGTTTTTTTTGCCAAAGCTCTCTCTTTTTTATTTAAAAATCTTTTAGTTGCTTTTGTGCCAAATCTATCTATCATCTTTTGGATTCGTGATATATTAACTATATCTATACCTATCATAAACTATTTTCCTTGCAATATCTTTGTAGTATAATCTTAGCAGCTATACTATCGACTCTTCCATCTCTTTTGTATTTGATCTCGCCTTTGATAGACTCTTCGGCTTCGATTGAACTCATATCTTCATTTTGATATTCTATAACCACATCTGATTGAAGTAGTGTTACAAAATGTTTTATTCGTCTTTGCATCTCTTGACTTGACATAGGCAATCCCACTATTAAATGGGTGCAATTATACTCTTTTATTAGATTATCTACCTCATTTGCAGCTTGGTTACGATTTTTTCTCAATACCGCTTCAAGTGGCAATATGATATTATTGAGCATCACTGCTACACCAATTCTTTTAAGCCCTATATCAATAGCTAAAAACTGTTTCATTATCCTATAATATCTTTTGCTAACTGAAATCTATTTGCAGTCATAAGATGGATTTTTGGATGTAGTTTTTTTATTTGTTCAAAAAGATTTTTACTTAATTCTAGTCCAACTTCTCTCTCTTGCTCTGGGCTTATTTTTGCAGCTGCTGTTAGTTTATCTATCCATATAGGTGGCACAAAAATACCTGGCACATGTGAAGATAAAAATTGTGCTGTCCTTAATCTAACAATAGGGAAAACCCCTAAAATAAGTTGTGATGAAGCTCTATGATCTTTAAAATCAGATCTAGCATATTCAAAATGCTCTAGTAGTTTTTTGGCATTATCAATATCATATACGGGTTGAGTAATAATACCACAAGCACCATTTTGGATCTTCTTAAACATCTTTTTCTCTAAAGTTTTTAGATTTTTAGCATAAGAGTTTATTACAGCAAATGGATATATCTCTTTTGGTGAAATTTTAAAAGGTCTTCCAGCGAAATCCATACCGTTATTAAACGATGTAATAATCTGCAACAAAAGATTGCTATTTGCTTCAAATACACCTTTTGTAAGTGGCTGATCACTCATAGATGCTGGATCTCCTGTGAGTGCTAAGATTGCTCTTATATCAAAATCATTTGCACCTAAAAGATCACTTTGTAAAGCTATTTTATTTCTATCTCTCATACTCATAGTTGCTATTACAGGTTTATTAAATCTATTTTGTAGTTTTAAAGCTGCAAAAAGTGAATTGTATTTTAGTTTTGCCAATGGATTATCTGTAGTTGTCCAACCATCTACACTATTTTGAAGTCCAAGCTTTTCAATATTTTGTATAATATTATCAAATGTTGCCTCATGTGATGGTGTTGTCTCTAGTGTTAAATAATCACTATATTTTAATTTCTCTATTAAATCTTTAAACATATATTTTAACCTTTGTTTTAAAATAATCTATCAAAAAGCATATTGATACCCTTATTGATAGCTCTTTGTTTTGCCTCATCATATACTCTATTGCCTAGATGCTGCCCTGCTCCTGAGGTATTGTTATTATTTTGATATTGAACATTTTGTCGTGATTTTAATATATCTTTTTGTTGTGCTAAAAAATACTCTTGTTGCTTTTGTAGTTTTTTATCTCTTAATAATCTAGTTGTTTCATCTATCATAGCAGATATAATTTTATCACTTAATCCCATTTTTTGTAATAACTCTATCTCTTGCATATTAAATTTTTTGTATGGTTGCTCTTGTTGTTTGATAAGTGAAACTAAAATTATCTCACTTTTACCCTCTAAAAGGTATTTTTTAATATCTCCTATTTTCATCCCCTTAGGACCTGTAAGCAACAATCTTAATTCAAGATTGCTTATATAATATACTGCATTTGGATTTTTTTGAGTTAGCTCTTTTAACTCTTTTAGCTTATTCTCTTTCTCATATTTTTGAACCAATGCTTTTACATCATTGTTATTGGTTTTTTGTTGTTTAGTATTAGTATAAGATATATGAGTAACCATATCTCTTCTTTGAGGAAGTTTACCACCTGATATATATATTTTGTATTGTTTCATAAAATCTCTATATGCAGCACCATATTGGTTATCTGGTCGATTATTACCTCTAAAGAATTTTGTTACTTTATCAAGACTAGCTCCATGATCTACTAAATATTTTGCTATTTCTAGTTCATTAGCACTATAGTTATAGTGATATATTTTAGGTCTTACTTTTGCAAAAATTATATTAATAAGAGGAGTTATCTCATAAGCATCTTTACGATCTGCTTCAAGATGTTTTTGCCCAATAAAATACTTTACAAGTGGCATATTGCCTAATCCAGCAGAGTATTTTAAACATCTATATTGAAATACAGATTTGATATTATGATCTGATATATATTTAACTATATCGTTGTGTTTTTTCAAACAAGCTTGCATATATCCAAAACTACCATCATTAACATCATCTCCATCTCTGATAGCTTGTTTTACACCATTTAGATTACCATTAAGTGCTGATTGGCTAAGTTTAGATACTCCACAACCACTAAAAAATATAATAAGAAGTAAAATACTAAATACTTGATATAAATTTCTCATAAGTAACCTTTTTGTTTTTGATATTGTATCATAATTTATTTATAAATAATAAATTTTGGGTATAATCTGAAAAATAATTAAAGAGATGATAAGAGTAATATATGAAATTAGCTGTATTTGATTTTGATAGCACATTGATGGATGGAGAAACGATAGATTTTCTTGCCAAAGAGTTAGATTTAGAGGAAAAAGTAGCAGAAATAACCAAACTTGCTATGAATGGAGAACTTGATTTTTTTGAAAGTTTAACCACAAGAGTTGCACTTCTTAAAGGTTTGCCATATTCTGTAGCTGTTGATATTTGTAAAGATCTACCACTTATGCCAGGAGCTAAAGAGACTATTGCTAAACTAAAAGAGGCAAACTATAAAGTTGTTTGTTTTAGTGGTGGATTTAGAATAGGAACAACCCCAGCAAAACAAAAATTAGGTATCGATGCAGATTTTGCAAATATTTTACACCATAAAGATAATATTTTATCTGGTTTAGTTGGTGGAGATATGATGTTTGATTTTAGTAAAGGTGATATGATTCAAAGAGTGCAAAATCTCTTAGGAGCTACACCTGAAGGTACTATTGTCGTAGGTGATGGAGCAAATGATAAAAGTATGTTTAAATATGCTAGTAAAAAAGTAGCTTTTTGTGCCAAAGATATTTTAAAAAAAGAGGCAAATATTATTATAGATAAAAAAGATTTAACACAAATATTGGATCATATATGAGTAGTAGAATAAATTTTCAAGAAGCCTTAGAGCTTTATGATATGGATCTTTTAGAATTAGGTAAAATTGCTTCTAAAATCAGAGAAGAAAAATTTGGTAGAAAAACATATTATAATATAAATCGCCATATCAACCCTACAAATATCTGTAAAGATGTGTGTCAGTTTTGTGCTTATAGTTCAAGTAGAAAAAATCCAAATCCATATACTATGAGTCACGAAGAGATACTTGATATTGTGCAAAATAGTGTGAAAAATGGGATAAAAGAGGTGCATATAGTATCAGCACACAATCCAGATGCAGGACTTAAATGGTATTTAGAGATTTTTAGTAAAATAAAACAACAATTCCCAAATCTACATGTCAAAGCACTTACAGCTGCTGAGATAAATTTTTTGGCAAATCAACACAATCTTACACATCAAGATATTATTGATAAGATGGTAGAGTTTGGTGTAGATTCTATGCCAGGTGGTGGTGCTGAGATATTTGACGAAGGTATTAGAAAAAAAATATGTGGTGGTAAAGTAAGTAGCAAAGATTGGCTAAAAATTCATAAACTATGGCATAACTCTGGACATAAATCAAATGCTACTATGTTGTTTGGACATATTGAAAAAAGAGAGCATAGAATAGATCATATGTTTAGATTAAGAGATCTTCAAGATCAAACAGGTGGATTTAATGCTTTTATACCACTTGTATATCAAAGAGAGAATAACTATCTAAAAGTCCAAGATTATCTTACAGCTCAAGAGATACTTAAAACTTTTGCTATTAGTAGAATTGTTTTAGATAATATCCCAAATATAAAAGCGTATTGGGTTACTTCTACTATAAAATTAGCTTTAATAGCTCAAGAGTTTGGAGCAAATGATTTAGATGGAACTATAGAAAAAGAGTCTATCAATAGTGCTGCAGGTGCAAAAAGTGCAAATGGTATGAAACAAAGTGAGTTTATAGAGCTTATAAAAAATAGCAATTTTGAACCTATCCAAAGGGATAGTTTATATAATGAAATAATTTAGGAGGATTTATAGATGGCTTTAAAAGTTGCAATTAATGGTTTAGGAAGAATTGGAAGATGTGTAGCAAGAATCATATCTCAAAGAGATGATATAGAACTTGTAGTAGCAAATGCTAGTGGTGATGAGCAGATGATAGGATACAACCTAAAATATGATAGTGTTCATGGTAATAGAAAAGATGTAAAAGTTGAAGATGGATATATCTATATAGGTAAAGATAAAGTTAAACTTTTATCACAAAGAGATCCAGCAAAATTAAATTTTTCAGATTATGGTGCAGAGGTTGTTTTAGAATGCACAGGGGCATTTTTAACTCAAGAATCTGTTCAACCATATCTTGATAATGGGATGAAAAAAGTTGTATTTTCAGCACCTGCAAAAGATGATACTGCTACATTTGTAATGGGTGTCAATGAAGATAAATATGCTGGTGAAAGTGTAGTATCAAATGCTTCTTGCACCACTAATGGTTTAGCACCTGTTGCAAAAGTGCTTGATGATGTTTTTGGTATAGAAAAAGGTTTGATGACTACTATTCACAGCTATACAGGATCTCAACCAATCCTAGATGCAAAACATAAAAAAGATCCAAGAAAATCAAGAGCAGGAGCTACAAATCTAGTGCCTACTACAACAGGAGCAGCAAAAGCTATAGCTAAAGTTATGCCTCAACTTGCTGGTAAAATGAATGGTCAAGCTATCAGAGTTCCAACACCAAATGTAAGTATGGTAGATTTAACAGTAACTTTAAATAAAAACACAACACTTCAAGAGGTGCAAGATGCTTTTATCAAAGCAGAACAAACATCACTAAAAGGGATCTTAGCAACTGATACAGAAGGTAGAGTAAGCTCTGATTTTAATGGTGAAGAAAACTCAACTGTCGTGCCACTTGATACTATTCAAGTTATTGGGGATAATATGGTAAAAGTATTATCTTGGTATGATAATGAATGGGGTTACTCTTGTAGATTAGTTGATATGGCTTTACATGTAGGTAATTATTAATAAACCTTCTCCTCATTCCCATCGCCCTCGATGGGGGTGCATACTGCAATTTAAAAAACAATAAACTAAGATAGACACTCCTATCAGAGACGATGGGAGCAAGTTAAGTAATATAATTGTATGGTAATAAATAGTTAGCACTTTCCGTATTACTAAAATATTACTTTAAGATTTAATATACTATAATTATCTAAAGAGAATTAAAAAGGTTAGTTTATGCATACAATTACATTAAAATCAGATGATATATTTTATGATACTTTAAATGATATGGTAAAAAGTTTAAAGACTACAAAAAGTGAACTTATTAGAAAAGCAGTAATTTATTATAAATCAGTATTGGAAAAAGAGAAATTAAGATATCAAATAAAACAAGCTTCAATGAAAGTTAGAAAAGAATCATTAAAAATATCTCAAGAATTTGAAAATACTGTTAATGATGGTTTGTAATGTTTAAAAAAGGTGAAATTTATTTGGCAAAATTAAATCCAAAAAAAGGTAATGAAGTTGGAAAAATTAGACCTGTGTTAATTTATCAAACAAATTTATTAAATGATTGTGAACATCCTACAACAATTGTTTTGCCAATTTCTACTATTTTAATTGATAATACTTATCCACTTAGATATAGAATATCAAAAAGAGATAATTTAGAAAAAGATAGTGATGTTTTATGTGATCAAATTAGAGCATTAGATAACCAAAGGATAATACCAAATTTATTAACAACATTAACCTATAAAGAAATTTTGGAAATTGATAAACAAATTAAAATAATATTGGATATTGAAATATAAGAGTGCTAACAAATCACCGAAAAAAGCATGGAATATCCTTTGATGAAGCAAAAGAGATATTTGATGACCCCTTACAAATATCAAGATTAGACCATAGGTTTAATTATTTTGAGGAAAGATGGATTACAATTGGCTCAACAACAAAATACAAAATCTTAGTTGTAGCAAATCTATTCTTTAGCGAAGATGGTACTGAAATCATCAGAATAATAAATGCTAGAAAAGCAACAAAACAAGAAAGGCAAAGTTATGACAAGTGTTGAAGATAGAGTAAAGTACGATGACTTTGAGATGCAAGATGAATATGACTTTAGTGATGGAATAAGAGGAAGATTTTACAAACCTAAAAAAGTACCAACTTCAATGAGATTAGATAATGATATATTGGTATTTTTGAAAAAAGAAGCAATTGAAAAGAAATAGCTTATCAAACATTAATAAATTCATTATTAAGAGAGCATATGCAGTTTGCTGGGCTAACAAATCATAGAGTCTGTGAAAATAGCCCCAAATAAGCCATTTTCACAGCAATAATTTAAACTATTTTTGCAAAGAGGTGTAACTTTTAAGCAAGTTATTGAAATTATTGGAGGAAAAAGATGAAAACTGAATATATAGATAACTAAGAAAAAATATTAAATTACTTCAGTCTTCAGCAAAAGAGTTTATTAAACAAAACAACGTCTCTTCAGAAAAAGAAACAAAAATGAATATTAGAATTTCATCAAGTGAACTTAATAAAATTAAACAAAGAGCAGAAATTGAAGGATTAAAGTATCAAACTTTTGTAAAAAGTGTTTTACATAAATATATTACTGGCCAACTAACTGATAAAAGTATAGCAATAGCCTAAAATTATAATAAATTGTCCAGATTATGAAATATTTTCTCGTCCCCATCGAAGACGATGGGAGCAAGTAATATTTACAGTCTCTGAGAATCAGAAAAAATTAAACTTAATTTAATCGAATTTTATCCATATAGTTTCTAAGCATAAAATCTTCAAATTGATTATTACTACAATATTCATATCCAAAAACATCTTTCCATAAACTATGGGCTTCCATACACATATAAAAATAAACTTTTTTATGCCAAGGTTTAAAACTATCGTAGCAGTGTTTAAACATCTCTTTTTTTTGCTCTATTGTGTAAGATTGTTTACCGTTGATAGTTTCAAATGGCATCTGCAAGATTTTGGTTTTTAGCACACGATCTCTTAGTTTTTTTATAACAGGTTTTATAAAAGTAAGTGTTCCCATAGATATAAGCACCACTTCATCGCTACTAAATTGATCCAAAAGTCTATCATAAATCTTTTTATACTCATCAAGATAATTTTTATACACCACAATAGGGTGAAAATGAAATCCCACAAGCACACCTTTGTTGGCCAAAGCTCTAGCTGAGTTAATTCTCTCATCTAGTGAAGCTGTAAGATGTTCCTCATTATCTATAATAGTTTGTGTATTTAAAGACCAAGTGCATATAATATTTTTAGGCACATCATTTTCAAGCAGATATTTTATATTGTTTGATTTTGTTTTAAACTCAAGTATAACATTTGGGTATTTTCTAGCAAATTCAAAAAGTGCATCAAGTATCCCATCACGATTTCCCCATAGTAAACTATCACTACTTTGACCTGTGCCTATATGGTAAATCTTATCTTTATCAAGCTCTAAATTTTGCAGTTTTTGTTTGAAATCTTTATCTATTCCTATTTGATTTTGGTTATAAAAACTTTGGATAGAACAATAGCTACAATCAAATCCACAAGACTCAACAGCATCTAAAGTGAGTAAATTACAACATCTAGTTCCCTCACTAGCAACAGGGCAAGTTCCCAGTCCAAAACCATCTTTAGTAATAGTTTTAAAGCTATATTTCCTACTATCATATTTGATATTTTTAAAATCATCATAATCATTTGGTTTATTTTTTAGATCATTATGTAGTTTTACATAATACTCAAATATCTTTTTTGATAGTTGTTTACTTTGATATTTTTCCTCTAAACTATAAGGGAAAGACTCTTCAAAAGATTTCTCATTCCACATAATAAGATCTTTTTTTATATCATTTAAGATTTTCTTTTGTGAAACTGTAAAATTATATTTTTCTAATATATCCATTTTTCTATACTCTTTAAATTTTTTTGAATTAAACTTTTTACAAACTCTTTAGATGGTATTGTATCATCA
>CAJXII010000013.1 GCA_913054415.1 uncultured Arcobacter sp. | reverse complement strand
CTTAATCAGGACGGGAATTATAATAGGATATTACTTAAATGACGCTTAATGTTGAAAGAATTTTAGTATTTTTTTGAAATTTAATAAAATAGATACTAATCTATCTATTTTATTAATTTATTTATTATTTTTATTAAAAAATTTGCACTATTTTGTGCACTTGTTTCTAAAAACTCATCAAAATTAAATCCAGCATCCATATCTGCTGTATCACTTATAGCTCTTAAAATTAAACAAGGAACATTTAGTGCATCACAAACTACTGCTACACTAGCACCCTCCATCTCAAGAGCATCTGCATCAAAAGTAGAAGAGATAAACTCTTTTCTTTTTTCATCTGCTACAAACTGATCTCCTGTTGCAATAATACCTTCTATAATTTTTATATTATTCTCTTTTGCAACTTCTAATGCTATATTTTTTAATTTTTCATTCGTTGGTACATAAACGCTACCTTCTGGAACATAACCAAAAGGGTGTCCAAAGGCAGTAATATCAAGATCGTGTTGAGATAGTTTATTTGCTACTATTAGATCTCCTATTTTTAGCTGCGGGTTAATTCCACCTGCAACTCCACTAAATAATAGTGTATCACAACCAAAATGCTCTATAAGTGTTGTAGCAGTTAATGTTGAAAAAACTTTTCCAATTTTACTATAAGCTACAACCACATCAAGATCACCATATTTTGCTTCATAGTATTTATTGTTTGCGTACTCTACGATATTAATATTAGTAAAATACTCTAAAAGTGGAGTAATCTCCTCTTGCATAGCTCCCATTATTGCTAATTTAGTCATTTAATTTTCCTATTGTTTCTTCTAAAGTTTTCATATCTGATACATTTAGTGTTGGAAGTGATTTTACAACTTTTCTATTGATACCTTTTAAAACCGCTCCATTTCCAAACTCTATAAAACAATCAACTTCGCTATTTGCTTTTATTGAGTGTTTGTATAATACTGAAGATGTAAGTTGTTTACTTAAAAGCTCTATTGCTTGAGCTTTTGTATTGTATGGTTGTGCTGTTACATTTGAGATCACATCACAACTAAACTCATCTTTTAAAAACTTCTCTAAATAAGGATTTAATTTTTCAACTGCACTTTGAAGAAGTGGACAATGACTAGCTACACTCATATCAAGCACTATCGCTCTTTTTGCACCAGCGTCTTTAAAAACATCTACTAAAGATTCTAAATCTGCTTTTTTACCAGCAACTACTATTTGGCCATCCATATTATAGTTTGCTGCCCAGATTTGCTTACCATCTTCTCTTTGCTGTGCTGTCATATTTTCAACAGTTTCATCATCTAATCCAACCAATGCCATCATACCAGCACCAATCCCATCACAAGCTTCATTCATAAACAACCCTCTTTTATGAACCAACTCAATAGCATCTAAATAATCTAATGCCCCTGCTGCTACAAGTGCTGAAAATTCACCCAAAGAGTGTCCTAAAACAAATTGTGGTTTAATATCACATTTTGATTTAAAAATCTCTAATGCTATACAACTTACAAGTAAAATAGCAGGTTGAGTATATTGTGTTTGCCCTAACATATCATTTTGCTCAAACAATAATTTCTCAAAATCTACATCAAGTCTAGCACTAGCTTTTGCTATCATATCTTTTGCCATATCATTAGAATCAAAAAAATCTTTTCCCATACCTACACTTTGACTTCCTTGCCCCGGAAATATAAAAGCTACATTTTTACTCATTATCTTCTCCTATAATTAATTTTTAATATAAATAAAAAACTCCTATTTCAATCAAGAAACAGGAGTTTTATATGTCATAGAAATCATTAATGACTTCCACAACCACCATCACCACAACCACAACTACCAGCAGCTTCCAAGCCACCAACAATACCTGTTTGTATCTCCTCTTCTGTAGCATCTCTTGATGATAATATCTCTACAGCAAATAACAATCTTTTACCAGCCATAGGGTGATTATAATCAATAGTAACTTCATCATCTGTAAAATCTTTTACAACTACTTGAACAGTATCACCATTTTCACTTGTTCCATATAAAATCATACCTTTAACAAGATCTACTCCAGCAAACTGCTCTTTTGGTAATGTTTGAATTGCTTCTTCATTAATCTCACCATATCCATCTTTTGACTCAACCAAAACATCAACTTTTTCTCCAACTGCTAAATCAGTAATTTCTGATTCTAAACCTGGAATAATTTGATTTGCTCCAGATATAAACTCTAACGCAGGTTGTCCAACATTTGTATCTAACTCTTCTTTTGTATCAGCATCAACTAATGAATACTCAATTCCTATAACTTTTTGTGTCATTTTTTTCCTTTTTTTTCTAATTTGGTTAATCTTTTTTTGGCATCTTGCGCCTCTTTTGTTTTTGGATATATATCTATAAGTGTCCCATAAAAATTGACTGCATTTATTTTATCAGATGTTTTTTCAAATGATATAGCACTATGCAATAATAATTTTGGAATATATTTTGCCTTATCATAAAGCATCATACTTTTTTTATAGTATCCAATGGCCCCTTTATAATCTTTTTTATAAAACAATATTTCACCCAGATAAAAACTCGATTCTGCTGGTCTATAATTATTTTCCACTAAAAATTCAAAAATAGGTTTTGCTTTTTTAAAATAATCTTTTTTAAAATAATGCTTAGCATCTGCTAAAAGCTCTTTTTTTGATTTTTTCTTAGCTTTCTCTTTTTGTAATGCTTTTTTTCTTTTTAATGCTGCTTTTCTCTTTTCAGCTTCTCTTCGTTTTTGTATAGCAAGTTTCTCTTTTTTTGCTTCATCAACTTGTTTATTGATAAATTTTACTAATTTATTAAACTCTTTTTTTGTAACATAATTTTTTTCAACCTCTACTACAAGTTTATTAAAAGCTTGATTTGTAGATTTTTGAACCTCTTCTAATTTTAAATTTGTAGAATCCAAAGAATTTTGTAAATCATTTTGTTTTTGTGTAATAATTTTAATCTCTTCTTTAAGAAATGAAATATCTGATTTTAAGACTTCTATCTCTTTAGTTTTATCATCTAAACTTTTAGAATGTTTTTGTATTTTTAAAGAGTTCCCATCTACTACAGATTCCAAACCATCTACTCTTTCAGATATATCAGAAACATCAGATTTAATAATACCTATTTTTTGGTCAAATCTATTTAACTCTTTTTTATTTTTTAGTATTACCTTTTCAGATTTTGTTAAACCATAAGGAGCAGACGACTCTAAATCACCTGCTCCAAATACTGAAACTTCTTTTGAATATAAAGTAACAACTATAAATAAGAAAAAAAGTATTGATTTCATCTAAATTCTATACAACTATAATTATGGTAATAGTTTATAATCAACTCTTCTATTTTTCTTCCAACATAATGAAGTTTTATCATGACATATTGGGTTACTTTCTCCAAAGCTAACTAGCACAATTGAATTAGGATTGATACCATCACTTACTAATTTATCTTTTGCACTTTTTGCTCTTTTTAATCCAAGTGCATAGTTATATTCATCAGTTCCCCATTCATCACAATTTCCTTCAAGTTTAATTTTTAAATTAGCATTATCATTAACTAAAGGATTTATGATTTTATAATTATCTTTTGCAATAACCAACATCTCATTTGATAGCTTATATTTATCAAATGCAAAATGAACAGATCTTAATTTTACAACTTTACCATTTACATTACTTTCAACAACATTTACATACGATAGATCACCATTTGTATTATTATCTATTGCATCCATATTATCTTTTACATTTACCACTTCACCTTTTTTTAATGGTGAAACACTTTTATCTTTTGCTTGATTATTAGTTTTTGTTTTACTTGTAGCATCGAAACCTACATCTTTTTTACTAGAACACCCAGCAGTAAACAATACCAACACTAACGACATAACAACTAGAGTTAATTTTTTCATAGTTATCCTTTTTTATTTTTTATTTATAATACTAAATTATTACTTAACTACCAATCAATTGATTGAAGTTTTCCACTTTTTAAAGGAAATAAAAAGCTTTTGTTATAATTCAATCGTATTATACCTAAATAACTCTTATTTTTAAATGATTTAATAAAAAGTATTGAATCCCCATCACTAGAAAACTTTGGAAATTGATTTCTTCCTGTTGAAGTTAGCCTTCTAACAAAGTCACTTTTTGTTGATATAAGATATAGATTAAAAGAGTTACCATTAAATTCATTATCTGTTTCACGACTTGAATATACTACATAATTATCATAAGTGGTGCATTGTGAATTATTTTTACCATGATAAACCAACCTTTCAACACCTTTTTCACCTATAGTTTTAGAAAAAATATTTGGTTGCCTTAACCTATCAGAGACAAAAACAATTTTACTATCATTTTCAACAAAACTTCCACCTACATCAATTCCTCTATATTTTGTTAATCTTGTTTTTACTCTACTAGCAGTATCATATACATATATATCTGGTTGAGCATTTGGTGCCATTGTCAAAACTATTTTTGAGCTTTTATTACTAATATCAGAGCAAACTATCATACCATCACTTGAACTAATCTTTTGAGTTTTGTGTGTATAGATATTATATTTTAAAAGTGTTGGCAATAGATTTTTATATGAAGTATAATAAAATGTCTCCTGCTTATCATCTGTCCATTTTGGGAATATATTTAGTCCTCCAAAAATAATAACCTTTTGAAAACTCAAAGTATAATCAGCTATTAAGATTTCACTCTCTTTTGGATTAATATATCTTGAAAAAACTACAAATTTATTCATCCAATCAATAGATGGAGCATTTAGATAATCATTGATATCTATAGCTATCCTATGAGATACAAATGGATACCGCGTTGTTTTAGAAGTAGAATAATTTTTAGAAAATATTATTTGTTGCTGATTAATATCATATAGTTTTGCTGATACTATAAGATTGCCTAAAGTATTGATTTGAGAATATAGATTAATATATAAATCAATCCCCTCTTTTTTTAACTCTATATAATTAGGCTCTTCATTAAAATAGATATTTGAAGCAGAAACTTTATTTTGAAAATGTCCACTAACATCTAAATCTTTAACAAGAAGATTTTTAATTTTACTAATAAGAGTATTATTTTTAGCATCTTTTGAAATCTTTACTACCACACTTGGTATAATTGCTTGACGTTTTATAATCTCCATCTTTGCATCAACTGCGAATAATGTTGATACCAATATTAAATATAATATAATAGTTTTTTTCACTACAACTCCTACTTTGCTTTTGCTTTAAATGTAACTTCAATATCAATAGATCTCTCTGTTTTAGGTGCAGGATACAACTCCTGAGTTTGAGAATCCAAAAAATCAACCAATTGTTTATCAAATGAATTGTTACCAGAATATTGTATCAACTTATAATAAAATGAACCTTTTGAATTAATCGTAATTATAACTTTTGCCGATAATCCATCTATTGTAAATTTAGGATTCCATCTTTGAAAAATTATATCATAAATTTCAGATATATATTTATCATGATTAGCATTTGTATCTACTGTTTTTTTTGGTGCAATATAACTATCTTGCTTAATCAATATCTTTGATAAGTTACTTACTGGTGTTTCTTTTTGTTTTTCAAATTTTGCCTTAAATCTACTTACTACCTCTGTTTTTTTAACATAATTTACTTTCTTTGTTTCTATTTTATTAGCTTTAACTTTTACATTAGCAAATAGTGATTTTAAATTTGTTTTTTGTTTGGCACTACTTGATTTTGATTTTTTTACAATTTTTTTAGCAATTTTATGTTTAATAACAGATGATGCTACATGATGTTTTTTAATAATAGGTTTTGGTTTTTTCTGTGGAACAATTATACTTAATTCTAAAACTGTATCTTTTTTAAAAGAGTTAAATCGCTTCGGTTCTCTTTTGGTAATATAAAGCAATATCAATACCACTAAGCATAGATATATAGCTATAGATATAAATGCTGATATATAAAAAAATCTATTTTTAACCATCTGTAATTAGTGCTACTTTATAAAATCCAGCTTCTTTGACTGTTTTTAAAACAAAAATAATATCCTTATAACTCAAGCTTTGATCAGCTTTTATATGTATAGGTATATCTCTACTTTTATCTTTAACAAATAATATAAAATTATCTGCAAAATTACCAATTTTATAATGTAGTTTATTAATACTAACTACTCTATTTTTATCTATTAAAATATCTAATTTTTTTATCTGTTGAACTCTTTGGCTTTTGCTACCTCTTGGTAGTGTAATATTCTCTTCATATTCTATTACAGGAGCTGTAACCATAAGTATTGCTAACAATACCAACATAACATCTACTAAAGGGGTAATATTTAGATCAGGCTTGGTATTATAATCATACACAATTTATTTCCTAGATAATAAAATCTCTGATTGTGATTTTAGATATGTATCAAAAAGATAAACTTTCCTTGATATTAGTTGATGAAATGTATATGCAAAAATAGCTACTAGTATTCCCGCTGCAGTTGCAACTAAGGCTTCACTAATAGCTGGTGCTATAATATTAAAACTTACTTTTGCTGATGTAGCAAATTTTGCAAATGATTCTAAAATACCTACAACTGTCCCAAATAATCCTATAAATGGTGCGGTTGATGATATGATAGATAACCATTGCAATCCATTAGTAGCATCTCTAATAAAAGAAACTTCACAAGCTTTTAATACCTCTTTTGAAACAATATCTGTTTCTAAGCATTGTCCAAGTTTTGAAAGTGGATTTAATTTAGATGTTACTAATAGATTTTCTAATGACTGTTGTTCAATCTTGATTAGATTGCTTAATTGATTTTGTTTATAGATAAATATCCATAATAATAGTATAAAATAGAACGATAGTAGTGTTAAAACTATTATAGTAATAACACTACTTGCACCTAAATAATTTAGTATAGTATCTATCATAATCTTTATGCAAATGAACTAATTTTTGCACTTACTGATGCTATAGTGCTATTAGAATCTTGCACAGATTCAACTAATTTCTTAGCTGCTTCTATATTAGATGCTAATGCTGAATCATCACTTACTTGTAATGCTATAGCACTATCAACTAAAATATCTACTGCTTTTTCAGAAACTTTAACATGTCCCCAATTTATAGCAACAGCCTCTGTAGCATTTAACTCTTCAATCTCGATTACTCCAACTGTTAATGATGAAACTAAAGATGAATGGTGTGGTAAAACACCGAACTCACCATCTTTACCTGGCAAAGTTACTGATTTTACATCACCATTAAATATTTCACCGTTTGGAGTAACGATCGATAACTTAATTGTATCCATTTTTATTACCTTTCACAGTTATTATGATTTCATACCTTCAGCTTTTGCTACTGCTTCTTCAATTCCACCTACCATATAAAATGCATTTTCTGGCATATGATCATAAGTACCTTCTAAAATACCTTTGAATCCAGCAATTGTATCAGTTAATTCTACATATTTACCTGGAGATCCTGTAAATACTTCAGCAACAAAGAATGGTTGAGATAAGAATTTTTCAACTTTTCTTGCTCTATCAACTACAAGTTTATCAGCTTCACTTAACTCATCCATACCAAGGATCGCAATAATATCTTGAAGATCTTTGTATTTTTGTAGAAGTGATTGAACACCTCTTGCTACTTCATAATGCTCTTGTCCTAAAACATCTGCACTTAAAATTCTACTTGTAGAATCCAATGGATCAACTGCAGGGTAGATACCTTTTTCAGCAATTTTTCTATTAAGAACTGTTGTTGCATCTAAGTGAGCAAAAACAGAAGCTGGAGCTGGATCTGTTAAGTCATCTGCAGGAACATATACAGCTTGAACAGAAGTAATTGAACCTTTTTTAGTTGTTGTAATTCTCTCTTGTAGTTTACCCATTTCAGAAGCAAGTGTAGGTTGGTAACCAACTGCTGATGGAATTCTTCCAAGAAGTGCTGACATTTCAGATCCACTTTGAGCATATCTAAAAATATTATCAACAAACATTAAAACATCAAGACCTTTTTCATCTCTAAAATACTCTGCCATTGTAAGACCTGTAAGTGCAATTCTATTTCTAGCACCTGGAGGCTCACTCATTTGACCATAACACAATGCAACTTTATCAAGAACATTTGAATCTTTCATCTCATGATAAAGGTCATTCCCCTCTCTTGTTCTCTCACCAACACCAGCAAATACAGAGTAACCATCATGTTTAAATGCAACATTATGGATAAGCTCCATAATAATAACTGTTTTACCAACACCAGCACCACCAAATAGTCCTACTTTTCCACCTTTTGCATAAGGAGCAAGTAGATCAACTACTTTAATACCTGTTTCAAACATCTCTGTTGAAGTAGATTGTTCATCAAATGCAGGTGCATCTCTATGAATTGACCATTTTTCAACACCTTCAGATAAAGCTTCACCTTCATCAACAGGATCACCAATAACATTAAATATTCTTCCTAATACTTCTTCCCCTACAGGAACTTTAATAGGACCACCTGTTGCAGTAACTTTTTGTCCTCTTACTAAACCTTCTGTCATATCCATAGCAATAGTTCTAACTCTGCTATCTCCAATATGTGCAGCAACTTCTAATACAAGTCTCTCTTTAGTTCCTGGTACTTCAATTGCATCATTAATTGCAGGTAGGTAGCCGTCAAATTCAACATCAACAACTGGACCCATAATTTGAATAATTTTACCTTCCATTTATCATCTTCCTTTACTATATTATTTAAGAGCTTCAACACCAGAGATGATCTCTATCAACTCTGTTGTAATTGCAGCTTGTCTTGCTTTATTAAATTCTACTGTTAGAGAATCAACTTTTTCTTTCGCATTATTTGTTGCATTATCCATAGCTTGCATCCTTGCACTATGTTCAGCAGCCAATGAATCAATAAGTGAATAATACATATTAAACTCAATATATTTAGCAGTAAGTTCTTCCAATACCTGTTGATCATCATCAGGTTCTATCTCTAACATAGATTTAACCTCTTCAGATTCAGCTTTATCTTCTACATGTATAGGTAATATCTCTCTTACTCTTATCTCTTGAGATAACATATTTAAAAATCCATTATAAACTAGCACAACTTTATCAGTTTGAGCATTATTAAAATCTTCCTCTACAACTTTGATAAAATCACTTGCTGCTTCATAAGTAGGAGCGACACTTAACCCAACCTCTTGTTGGATAATCTCTTCCCCTTGGAATTTAAAGAAATCTATACCTTTTCTTCCTGCTATTCTTAATCTAACTTTTGCACCTTTAGATTCATATTCACTTTTAATCTTTCTAGCTTCTTTAATAGTAGCCATATTAAATCCACCACAAAGACCTTTGTCCGCTGTAACCATAACTATATCAACAACTTTTGGTTGAGTATTTTCAACAAAAGCACGACTTAAATTTTCTTCATTTTGAACTTTAGCTATTTTTCTTGCTATTTCAGATAAAACATCATTTATCTTATTAGCATAACTTTTAGCTTGTTCTGATAATTGTTGTGTTCTTCTAAGTTTAGCAGAAGATACAAGCTTCATAGCTTTTGTAGTCTTCTGTGTATTCTTAACACTTCTTATCTGTCTTGATATATCTTTTAAATTTGCCATAATATTACCTATTTAGCAGTAAATACTGTTTTAAACTCTTCTATCGCAGCTTTTAAGTTTGCTTCAATTTCATCATCTATTTTTAATTTTGCACTTATATCATCTAAGATATTAGAGTATTTTTGTTCAATATATGCATGGAACTCTTGCTCAAATTTAACAACATCAGCAGCATCAATATCATCAAGATATCCATTTACTCCAGCATATAAAATTGTAACTTGTTTATTTATAGTTAATGGTTTATTAACTCCTTGTTTTAGAAGTTCAACCATTCTTTGACCTCTTTCTAACTGAGCTCTAGTTGAAGCATCCAAATCAGAAGCAAATTGTGCAAAAGCTTCAAGCTCTCTAAACTGAGCAAGATCTAGTTTTAAAGTCCCTGCAACTTGTTTTGTAGCTTTAATTTGTGCAGCACCACCAACTCTTGATACTGAAAGTCCAACATTAATAGCAGGTCTAATACCAGAGTTAAATAGATCAGTTTCAAGGAAAATTTGACCATCTGTAATTGAGATAACATTTGTAGGAATATATGCCGCAACATCTCCCGCTTGTGTTTCAATAATAGGTAAAGCTGTTAAAGATCCAGCACCTAATTCATCATTAACTTTTGCCGCTCTTTCAAGTAATCTTGAATGTAAATAGAATACATCCCCTGGGTATGCTTCTCTTCCTGGAGGTCTTCTAAGAAGTAAAGACATCTCTCTATATGCAACAGCATGTTTAGATAGATCATCATATATAATAAGAGCATGTTGCCCATTATCTCTAAAATACTCACCCATTGTTACACCTGTATATGGAGCTAAGAATTGTAAAGCTGCTGCTTCACTAGCATTTGCAGTTACAATAGTTGTATATTCCATAGCACCTGCTGCTTCTAAAGCACCAACAATATTAGCAACTGAAGATGCTTTTTGACCAATCGCAACATATATACATTTTACATCTTGACCTTTTTGATTAATAATAGCATCAATAGCAACAGTTGTTTTACCTGTTTGTCTATCTCCAATTATAAGCTCTCTTTGTCCTCTTCCAATTGGAACAAGTGCATCGATAGCTTTGATACCTGTTTGAAGTGGTTCATGAACTGATTTTCTTGCCATAATTCCAGGTGCTTTTTCCTCTACAAATCTTTTTTCGTTAGATTCAATTTCACCTTTACCATCTACTGGCTCACCTAGTGCATTTACAACTCTACCTAATGCATTTGGTCCTACAGGAACTTCAAGAAGTTCACCTAGTCTTTTACAACTACTTCCCTCTCTTAATCCATCGCTTGAACCTAATACAACTATACCTACTGAAGATTCTTCAAGATTTGAAGCAAGACCTTTTACACCTGTTTCAAACTCTACTAACTCTCCAGCCATAATATTACTTAGCCCATAAACTTTAGCAATACCATCTGCAAATGAGATTATCTTACCTGTCTCATTAACATCTACATTTAATTCAAAATTATCAATTCTCTCTTTGATGATAGAACTAATTTCATCTGCTTGAATTTTTGTACTCATACATTATCTCCTTTATATTTTAACTTTTATTTTATATCTAACTATTCTCTAAACTGCTTTTAGAATATGCTCAATCATTTGTGATTTTAATCTCTCTTTAGAAAAATTAATATCTACACCTAATCCATCAATATCTACTTTAATACCATCATAATCACAAATATTTTGAGTTAGAGATAGTTTAATATCAAATTTTTTCGCAAATTGATTGCTTATTTTTTCAACTTCACTATCATCTAATGGTTTATTTGTATAGATAACACCATCATAACTATTATCTAATTTTGAAATATTTTGTTTTAATTCATCTGCAATATCAGGTATAATATCTAATCTTTTATTGTTAGCTAGTAACTTAATAAGATTTTTTATCTCATCACTCATATTTTCATCAAACGAATTAATTAAAGATATTTTATCATCTTTTGAAACTTCTATCGAATCTATGATAATATTAAATTTATCAGAGCTGTATGCACTAGCGATATTATTTATCACTTGGCTTACAGATTTAATATCCTCTAAACTTTTACCTATCATCAAAGCTTTTACATATTTTTTAGCTACTAAATTACTCATTATGCAACCTTTTTCAATACAATTTCAGCTAAATCATTTTGAGATAATTCCATATTGTCAGATTTTAATAACTCTTCCAATACTTCCTCTACCACATCTCTTGTGATTTTTTTAGTTTCTGATGATAGTTTATTATCAAAACTTGATTGAAGATGTTTGATCTCATTTTCAACTGATTCTAAAATAGAAGTTTTAATCTTATCTTGATCATTTTTAGCTAACTCTATAATCTCATTTGCTAAAACTTTAGCATCATCTAACTCTTTTTTTGCATTATCAACTTCAGCTTTAGATTGTTTTAACATATCTTGAACTTTGTCTAATTCTGCTTGAATAGAACTTGTTCTATTTGCAAAATATTCTTTTGCTTTATCTGCTAAAAGATAATACATAATAGCAGCAAATATAAAGAAATTTATTGTTCTTTGTAATATATCTGTTCCACCATGTTCATTTGCAAATAACGCAAGTGGAGATAAACAAAGCAATGTAAATAATATTTTTTTCATATATTCACCACCTTATATTGAGCTAATTTTAGCATTTAGGCTCTCTTTAAATAGAGGCAACGATGAGATCAAAGATGATTTTAAACTCTCTTTTTCAGTTGCTAAGTTTTTCAAAAACTCATCATACTTGTTGTTTAGCTCAGATTTTGCTTGTGTAAGCTTCTCTGATGCCAACTGCTGTGCTTGGGTACTTGCTTCTTCTCTTATAGAAGATGCTGTTCTTTTAGCTTCAGCTATAATATGTTTTGCTTCTGCTAACATATCTTCAACTTCTGAACCATTACTTTTAGCATTTTCTAAATCTTTTGCTATAGAAGCAGATCTATCATCCATATGTTTCATCAATGGCTTATATAGACTTGTATTTAAAAAAGCTAAAACAAGTAAAAAAGTTATACCTGAGCTAAGTAGTAATACGGGACTAATGTCTAACATTTATCACTCCATACAAAATTTTACAGTTTAGTTAAATAAACTTGCTGCTATTTTACCTAACTTTTTATATGAATTAGTTTAAATGCTTTAATTATTTTTAAAAAAACTTAATATTGTTTCGATATCTTCATTTGAATTAAATTTTATTTTTAGATAATCTTTACCCTGTTTTATATCAAGATTTTGTTCTTTTAGTGTGTGAACAATAGTTTCAAGTGGTTTTAGGTTAATTTTGGTATTACTTTTTATTATAGTTTTAGTTTTATTATTTAGATTGTCAGATTTTAGATTTTTTACTAATTGTTCTGTTTCTCTTACATTTAGATTTTGCCCAATTATAGAATCAACTATAAGTTTTTGTTGTTCTTCATCCAACCCTACTAAAACTTTTGCATGTCCTATTGTGATCTTATTTGATCCTAACATCTGTTGCGTATAGACACTTAAAGTTAATAATCTTAAAGTATTAGTAATAGAACTTCTACTTTTTGATACCATTTTTGCCAACTCATCATGTGTTAAACCATGATCATTAATAAGTCCAGCATAAGAGTAAGCTAACTCAATTATATTTAGATCATCTCTTTGGATATTTTCTATTAGTGCTAACTCTCGTAGTTTATTATCTTCTACATCTAAAACAGTAGCATTTATAGTGTTCAACCCTGCTAATTCTGAAGCTTTTAATCTTCTTTCTCCAGCTATTAATATAAAATTATTACCATCTCTAGTAACAGTTATTGGTTGCAAAAGTCCATGCTGTTTAATAGAATTGCTTAACTCTTGAAGCTTTTGTTTATCAAAAACTTTTCTTGGTTGATATGGATTTGGCTTGATTAAGCTTATATCTAACTGTAAGATATTTGAACTATTTTGATCACTATTGTTATCGTATGCTACTTCAACCTCACTTAAAAGTTCACTTAAACCTCTACCTAATGCCATCATATTTCCTTACGATAAAATTGATTTTGCTAAATTTGTATATGCTTTTGTTCCACTTGCAGATGGATCATACAACATAATAGGCTTCCCAAAACTTGGAGATTCTGCAAGTTTAATATTTCTAGGGATCGCTACATAAGAATCGTTGTTAATCTTAAAAAGTTTTGATTCAAAATGTTGAACAAGATCAGCAAATACTTGTTTTGATAAATTATTTTGCCCACTATACATTGTAGGTAAAAACCCTTTTATACTAAGTTGTCTATTTATAGTTTGCCTAACTAATTTAATAGTATTTAGAAGTTGTGCTAAGCCTTCCAGTGCAAAAAATTCACACTGAATTGGTATAATAACAGAGTGTGCCGCACTTAAAGTATTGATAGTTATAGGCCCTAATGCTGGTGGAGAATCTATAATAATATAATCATAATCATCTTTAATAAGATCAATTTTTCTTTTTAAAACCAGCTCTCTATCTTTATTGTTTTTATAAAACTCTTTTTCTATACCTACAAGTCCAATATTTGATGGTGCTACTTGTAGATTTTCTATTTCAGAGTTTAGAATAATATCAGCTAAATCTTTTGTCCCTAGCATCACATGATAGATATTATAATCATAAGTATCACGATGAAAACCTAAACTTGTAGTTGCATTAGCTTGAGGATCTGCATCTATTAAAAGAACTTTTTTATTTTCAAGAGCCAAAGCAGCACTAAGATTTACAGCAGTTGTTGTTTTCCCAACACCACCTTTTTGATTTGCTATTGTTATTATCTCTGTCATCTTAAACTAAACACCTTATCTCCATCAATCACCAATGAACCATCATCTTCTAAAAAAGCTCTTTTTAATGATATTTTTTTATTTTTTATATGTGTAAAATATTTTTTACTGCTTTCAAATTCTATCTTAAACTCACTTATTATTTGCTTCCATGATGGATATTTTTCCAAAGATATAAAATATAATTTTATTAATTTCTCTATATCAACTTTTATATCTAAATTTCCATATTCATCACTAACATTAATAATATTTAATCCAATACCACAAAAAAACAGATCTCCTTTTAGATTTGTAATAATTCCACCAATTTTTTTATCATCTATATAAAAATCATTTGGCCATTTTACAAAAACTTTTGATCCAAGATTTTCTAACACTTGTTTAAATATATAACTAAAATATATTGAAGCTGATTGTAGTGGCAATTCTGATGGTAAAATAGATTTATGAATCACAAAAGATAAAAATAAATTTCCTTGTTTGCCTATCCAACTATTATTTCTACTTCCTATTCCATTAGTTTGATTGGTTGTATATATTGCCAATGGATATCTATATCCATCATTTTTGATTAGATTTTGTAGATATATATGTGTAGAATCAACACTATTAAGATAAACTATTTCCAACTTCTAATCTAGCTCCTCTAATATAATCAACTACACTCATAACTTTTTTAGATGACGGTTGCACTTCAAAAATTTTTATAGTTCCTATTTTACATCCTACAATAATATGATCTTTTGCAATTTGTAAAATTTCACCTTCGTTATTAATTGAATCACTATTGTCTAAAGATATTTTTTTAAGCTTTAAACCAGATTCTAAAAATATTCCAGGCCAATATTTAAAAGCTTTGTATTTACTATATAAGCTCATACTATTATCAAAACTTACAAGCCCATCAGATTTTGTAATTTTAGGGCAAAAACTAACTTTTGCTTCATTTTGTTTTTTAGGAGTTATATTATCAAATCTTTCTAATATATCTATAATTAAAGATGCAGCACTATTTGATAATTGATTAAATAATTTTAAGACATCAGTATTGATATTTAATTTAACATAATCAAATCCCAATATATCTCCACTATCTAAAGTTTCCTCCATCATCATAGCAGTTACACCTGAATATTTATCATTATTTAAAATAGCACTTTGAATAGGACTAGCACCTCTATATTTTGGCAATAAAGAGGCATGAAGATTTATACAAGGGGCGATATTTAGTATCTGTTTTGGCAATATTTGTCCATAAGCTGCTACAATTATAAAATCAGGATTTAATGATTTTATACTATTGATAATCTTTTCATCTTTTAATGTTGTCGGCTGATAAATAGGTAAACTCAGACCATTATCAACACAAAACTGTTTAATATGTGGATAAGTTAGTATCTGTTTTCTTCCAACTTTTTTATCTGGTTGAGTAAATAAAGCAACCACTTCATAATGGCTTTCCAATAACTCTTGAAATATTACAGTAGCATAATCTGGAGTTCCCATAAAAACTATTTTTTTAGACATCATCTCTCCTAAAAATAGTTCCTTTTGTATGTTTATTTTGCAATAAAAACTCCTGGGTATATTTTAACTCAAATCCACTACATAAGAACATTGCTAAATTATTTTTTATTAAAAAATCTGCTGCTTTTAGCTTAGTAACAATTCCCCCTGTAGCAAATTGACTATTTGCACAACAATCTTGATCTAGTTCATCAGATGAGATATTTGTTACAACTTTTCGTATTTTAGCATCTTTATTTGTAGTTGGATTAAGATCATAATATCCATCTATATCAGTTAAAATCACTAATAAACTAGCATCAAAATTATATGTCACATGAGCAGCTAATTGGTCATTATCTCCAAAAACTAGCTCATCAATAGCTGTAACATCATTTTCATTTATAATAGGAACAACATTATTATTAAGCAAGGTATTAATAGCATCTTTTGCATGTTGTAATCTAACTTGATCATTAAAAATTGAAGCCTCAAGTAACACTTGCGAAGATAGAATATTATGCTGCATAAACTTCTTAATATATCTATCTAATAGTAATGGTTGCCCAATAGAAGCTAAAGCTTGTTTATTTGATATTATATTTTTATCTAGTTGCAATACTGTATAACCAGCTGCTACTGCACCTGAACTTACAAGTATCACTTCATAATTGTTTTGTTTTAATTTAACTATTAAATTTACTAGATTTAACAACCTATCAAGAGCTAATTGATTATCTTGTGTTAAAATAGCACTACCTACTTTTAATACAATTCTTTTCATCTATTTATCCAATAATCCATATAAAGCATATTTTAGTGGTGCAATATTTTGATTTGTAACTGATGAGATTGGCAATACAAAATATGGTTTTGACTCATCATAATCTCCAAACTCAACATCTTGTATAAAATAGTGTTTATCTTTATCAAAACCAAAATCATTACTGCTAGATGATTTTAGATCTAAACTATCTAAAAATTCATCTATTTTTTGATTTAATATATCACTATCAATCGTATCTATTTTAGTTAATACAATAGCATATTTTCTACAACTTAACTCTTTTGAAAATTTTTCCAACTCTTTTTGTAGATTTTCAAACTGCTCTTTAGTAGTTCTATAGTTTGCTATATCTATAGTAAAAAGTAGAGTTTTAGTTCTCTCTATATGTCGTAAAAACTCCAGTCCCAAACCTCTACCATCACTTGCACCATCTATGATTCCTGGGATATCTGCCATCACAAATGATGAATAATCCCCAACCTCTACAACTCCTAAACTTGGAGTTAATGTTGTAAATTCATAGTTAGCAACCTCTGGTTTTGCATTTGATGTTGTAGAGATAATTGTAGATTTTCCAACATTTGGATAACCAACCAAACCAACATCAGCTATAAGTTTAAGTTCTAATCTAATATTTTTTTCAACACCAGCTAAACCAGGTTGAGCATATTTTGGAGTTTGATTTCGTGAGTTTTTAAAGTGATAATTTCCTTTACCACCTTTTCCACCTTGTAAAAATATATACTCTTTACCATCTTCTATTAGATCAAGCAATACCTCATTGGTATCTTCATCTATTACTACTGTTCCTGGTGGCACTTTTAAGATCAAAGGTTTTGCAGATTTTCCTGTCATACGACTTCCCATACCTGGTCTTCCGTTGTCAGCTTTTAATTTATGTCGCCCTTTATAGTAAGATAATGTATCACTATTACTATCTACTTTGAAGATTACATCTCCACCTTTTCCACCATCTCCACCATCAGGACCACCTTTTACAACGAACTTCTCTTTTCTAAATGATACACAACCTGCACCACCTTTTCCAGATGTTACTGCAAAACTAACTTTATCTATAAACACTCAAATCTCCAATCTATTATAAATAAAAAAAGGCACTAAGATAAACTTAGCACCTAATCTTAATCTCTAGCACTTAAATACTTAGCACTTTTTATGAAGCGTAAACAGAAACTTTCTTTCTCTTTTTATCTTTGATTTCAAATTTTACTTCTCCATCAATTAAAGCGAAAATTGTATGATCTTTTCCCATACCTACATTATTACCAGGATGAACTTTTGTTCCTCTTTGTCTAATAATAATATTTCCAGCTCTTACTGTTTCACCACCAAATTTTTTGACACCTAATCTTCGACCTGCTGAGTCTCTATTATTCTGGGTACTACCCTGACCTTTCTTGTGAGCCATCTAATCTCCCTTATGCTGCTATTTTAGTAATCTTAATTTTTGTGAAGCTTCTTCTGAAACCTCTTTTTAGTTTACTATCTTTTCTTCTTCGTTTTTTGTAGATGATAACTTTCTTATCTCTACCTTCTACGATAACTTCTGCTGTAACTTTTGAAGATTCTACATCTTTCCCTGTTTTTAATGTGTCACCATCATTTACTGCGATAACATCTTCTATTTCAATAGTATCTTTTGGTTCTTTGCTTAGTTTATCAACATTTAAAATATCACCCTCTGATACTTTATATTGTTTTCCACCGCATTTTATAATTGCATACATACACTATCCCTTCTATTTTCGTAAAGCGAATATTATCTTATTTTAGATTAAAGTTTCTTTAAGCGAGAAGTTTTTTGTAAATTTTAGCTAAATTTAATATTACTTCTATATACTTCCATAAGAAAAAGTTTATATAAATATAATTAAGGATTATAAATGATAAAAAAAGTATTAATTTTAGGTGGTGGATTTGCAGGTTTAGAAGCTGCAATTTTTTTAAGAAAAGAAGGTTTAGATGTAACTATGATCTCTAATAGAGAGTATTTTTATATATATCCTACTTCTATTTGGATACCTACAGGGGAACAAAAATTTGAAGATATATGTGTAGATCTACAAGAGTTATCAAAAGCACATGGGTTTGAACTTATTTTAGAAGAGGTTACAGATATAATCTCAAAGCAAAATAAAGTTATCACTTCTAAAAATGAATATGATTATGAATACTTAGTAATTGCTATGGGTAGTGGTAAGATGAAACATAAAGGGTTAGAAAATACTTTATCTATTTGTGGAAAACCTAAAGATAGTTTAAAAATCAAAGATAAAATCGATGAACTTATAACAAAAGGTAGCGGTAAAATAGCTATGGGATTTGGTGGAAATCCAAAAGATCCTAGTAATGTTAGAGGTGGTCCAGCATTTGAGGTTATATTTAATGTGCATAACCAACTAAAAAAATTAGGTATAAGAGATAGATATGAACTAACATTTTTTGCACCTATGGCAGAACCAGGTGCAAGAATGGGAAAACAAGCACTTAAAATGATGGATATTTTCTTCAATAAACTAAAAATCAATACACGCTTTGGTAAAAAAATAAAATCATTTGAACCAGATGGTATAATTTTTGAAGATGATTCAAAACTAGAATCTGATTTTACAATGTTTATCCCTGCTGGAGATGGACATGATGTTATTGTTAATTCAGATCTTCCTTTAAATGAATCTGGTTTTGTTAAAATAAATGATTATTGTGAAATAAGTCATAATTTTGATGAAACAACAGAGAGTCAAGAGGGGAAATATAAAGTATTTGCCATAGGTGATAGTGCAGCTATTGAAGGACCCGATTGGAGAGCAAAACAAGGTCATATAGCAGAAGTTATGGCAAAAAATGTAGCTTTTAATATCAAACAAATGGAAACAGGTAATGAAGAAAGAAAAGGATATGAAGAACATCTAAATATACTATGTGTAATGGATAGTGGTGATGGTGCTGCTTTTGTTTATAGAGATAATAAAGGTGGTAAAATGATCCCTATGCCTGTCATTGGTCACTGGCTTAAAAAAGGATGGGGTTGGTATTGTAAAAACTCTAAACTAGGGAAAATCCCTAGAATACCTGGTATGTAATTCTAATCTATAAACTTAACTATCTTAACTTTCGCACCAAATATTTACAAGAAATATCTCTAAATAACCACATTTATCATCTTTAATCTAAAAACTATTATTGTTATTGACATCTATAAATTAAGTATCTTAACTTTCGCACCAAATATTTACAAGAAATATCTCTAAATAACCACATTTATCATCTTTAATCTAAAAACTATTAGTGTTATTGACATCTATAAATTAAGTATAAAAAAGTAAGAAA
>CAJXII010000012.1 GCA_913054415.1 uncultured Arcobacter sp. | reverse complement strand
ACAAAATACTACTTTTTATCAAGATATAATATTAAATTATATATTATTATAAAAAAATAAAAAGGAACAATATGGAAGAAAAAATATTAGCATGCAACAATAAAACTTGTATCAAAAAAGATGAGTGTGAAAGATATAGATTATACAAAGCTGGAGCAAAAGAGTATAAAGCAAATGGTGGAAACGAAAAAAAAGGATGTGGTAAATTTATCAAATCTACTAAGTAATCTATTTAATCCAATGATAATAATATTTTAGCTATAATCCAATCTATTAATAAATTAAATAATAGGAAATATTAAATGGAAAAAGCAAAATATATCTGGATGGACGGCAAACTTGTAAATTGGGATGATGCAAATGTTCATATTCTAACACACACTTTACATTATGGTAATGGTGTTTTTGAAGGGACAAGAGCATATCCTACAAGTAAAGGATTGGCTATTTTTAAACTAAAAGAGCATACAAAAAGACTCTTAAATAGTGCAAAAATAGTAGCTATAAAACCACCTTTTACTCAAGAAGAACTAGAATCTGCTCAAGTAGAACTTCTAAAACAAAATCAATTTAGCGGAAATAGTAGTGTTTATATTAGACCTTTGATATATTTAGGTTATGGAGTTATGGGACTTCATCATGTAAAAGCACCTGTAAATGTATCTATCTCATCTTGGGAATGGGGAGCATATTTAGGTGATGAAGGGCTTGAAAAAGGGATCAAAGTAAAAACTAGCTCAATTGTGAGAAATAGTGTAAAATCAAACTTTGGAAAAGCAAAAGCAGTAGCAAACTATCTAAATTCTCAAATGGCAAAATATGAAGCACTAGAAGCTGGATATGAAGAGGCTTTGATGTTAGATGATAATGGATTTGTAGCTGAAGGTAGTGGAGAGTGTTTATTTATTGTGCGAGATAAAGTGCTAATCTCACCTCCAAATGATAATAGCTTAGAATCTATAACACAATCTACTGTTTTAGAGTTGGCACAAGATTTTGGTATAAAAGTAGAGCGACGACATATCACAAGAGATGAGATATATATCTGTGATGAAGCATTTTTTACAGGAACTGCTGCTGAAGTTACACCTATTAATTCACTTGATAACAGAACTATAGGAAATGGTAGCAGAGGCGATATGACAAAAAAATTGCAATCTGCTTATTTTGATGTAGTATATGGAAGAAATGAAAAATACTTAGATGATTTGACATTTATAAACTAAACACAACAATATATAGATAAAGGGAAAATATGCCAATAGATAATGACTATTTTAAAAATAGACAACAGCAGAACAAAGGTTCAAACAATACAAACAATAATGGGGATTTTCAACCACCATTTGAGACACCAGATATATTTAAAAATTTTGGTAAAAATTCAGGATTTTTTACTATTATAATTATTTTAGTAATTGTTTTTGCTCTTGCTAAACCATTTGTGATCATAAACTCTGGGGAAGTAGGGATAAAAGTAACCACAGGAAAATATGAAACAGATCCATTACAACCAGGATTTCATATCTTTATACCAATTATTCAAAAAGTAATAACTGTAGATACAAAAGTAAGATTGATCAACTACAAATCAAATGAAGCATTAAGTGGGATAGATAGTGGGATCAAAGTAAATCCAGCTATTAATATACTAGATGCAAGAGGATTACCAGTATCAATAGAACTTACAGTTCAATATAGACTTTTACCTCACGGTGCTCCAACTACAATAGCTACTTGGGGATTGTCTTGGGAAGATAAAATTGTAAATCCTGTTGTAAGAGATATTGTTAGAAATGTAGTAGGAAAATACAATGCAGAAGAGTTACCAACCAAAAGAAATGAGATAGCAACTTTGATAGAAAATGGTATAAGAACTCAAATAGAGGGACTTCCAAATAAACCTGTAGCAATCGAATCTGTGCAACTAAGAGAGATAGTATTACCACAAAAAATCAAAGATCAAATAGAGAGAGTTCAAATAGCAAATCAAGAAGCTCAAAGGGTAAAATATGAGGTGCAAAGAGCTAAACAAGAAGCTCAAAAGAAAGCTGCACTAGCTAAAGGGGAAGCTGATAAAGCTAGAATTGAAGCACAAGGTAGAGCTGATGCAGTTACTATTGAAGCAGATGCTCAAGCAAAAGCAAATAAACTAATAGCAAACTCATTGACTACAAATCTACTTAGAATGCAACAAATTCAGGTCCAAGGTAAATTTAATGAAGCTCTAAAAGTAAATAAAGATGCAAAAATATTTTTAACTCCTGGAGGAAGCACTCCAAATATTTGGGTTGATACACAAAGCAAATCAAAGCAAAGTAGTATAAGATAAGATTTTGACAACCAAATTTATAAAATATACTCTAATTGTAATATTAGCAGTTAGTTTATATTTTGTTTGGTTTCAAAAACAAAAATTAGATCATAAAAATCTACAATTAACAAAAAAGATAGAGAAACAAAAACAGAAAATATCAAGTTTAAAACAAACAATATCAGTTTTAAAACAAGAGTTAAATAAAAAACAAAAAATAAAAAAGATTAAACTTGTATTACCAAAAATAGAAAATGATTTTCATTACTCTTGTGATACAAATTTATCAGATTTTGATATAATAAAATCTAAACAAGAAACAAAAAAGAAAAAAGATGATTCTACACAGATTGAGCCTATGATTTTACTAGACCAATCAGAGAAAAAAATAGATGGATTTAAGATAAATCTAAAAACAAAATTTTAAGGGTAAAGATATGATAGATAAAATAGATTTTGATAAACAAGGGGGATTAGTTCCTGTAATAGTGCAAGAGCATAGCACAAATGAGGTGCTTATGCTTGCTTATATGAACAAAGAAGCTTTAGAGCTTACACTTTCTACAAATTTAGCACACTATTTTAGCAGAAGCAAACAACGAATTTGGCAAAAAGGTGAAAGTAGTGGTCATATCCAAAAAGTAAAAAGCTGTATGGTTGATTGTGATAATGATACTATTTTACTAAAAGTTGATCAAGTTGGGGTAGCTTGTCATACAGGACGACATAATTGTTTTTTTACAGATATAAAAACTTCACAAATTATAAGTGATGTAGAGGTAAATCTTGATAATACTTATGGAGTTATCGATACACTTTACCATACTATTGAACAAAGGAAAAATAGCGATCCTGCAAAATCATATACAGCAAAACTTTTAAATGGCAAACAAAACTCAATGCTTAAAAAAATAGTAGAGGAAGCTGGTGAATTTACATTTGCTATAAAAGATGATGATACCAATGAGATCATATATGAGGGTGCTGATTTAGTTTATCACTGTTTAGTAGCATTAGCTAGTAAAAATATATCTGTTGATAGAATAAAACAAGAGTTAGCTAGAAGATTTGGTCTAAGTGGTATAGACGAAAAAAATAGCAGAACAAACTAAAGGTTAAATATGCAATTTTTTGGGAAATACGATACAAAATTTGGTCATGAGTTTTTAACACAAAGTTATCTTTATTTTGGATCTGAAGATATATCAGCTTTGGAGTTTGAAAAACTAATCAAAACACAAAAACTAAGAAAAAAGAATATTGTTGGAACCATTATACTTTATAACCCTTTTTACTACCCTATTGGTTACAATCCAAAACAAAGCTTAGCACAACAAAATTTTAATTTTGATGATGATTTTTGTGAATTGGCAATAGAAAAAGAGATAACTTTATTTAAAAATAGTATCGTAAATTATCCAAACAAAATAGTTGAGATTAAATATCTATTTAACTTAAATACTCACAATATAGATACAAGTGAAAAACTAATATCATTAGATAGTGATCTTGAGATATTAAATACAAATCAGCTTACAATATATGCAAAAGATCTTAACTATCAAGATACAAATAATTTTACTATCGATGGTAAGTTTGTATTTTTTGCTTGGGGAAATAAACTAAATAAAAAAGAGTTTTTATATATCTATGATTATGCTCAAACTATATATGACAAAACAATACAGATGCAAAAGAAAATATCATATATCTATAAACAATCATCAAAAGAACAATTTGCCATAGAAAATCTGCAATTTTTACACCCTATACAAACAGGAAGATTTAAAAGTAATATGCCACTTGCTATAAAAAAACTTTTCTCGACAAATCCACCTCTTCCTACACAATTTGAAGATATAATGAATAACTAAATAGATATTCTATTTACCATTATACTTTTTAGTAGTATCATAATCTTTTATTAGTTTATATGTTGCATGTAAAGTTGCTACAGTCATAGTAGAACTTCCAAATCTACCTTGCATAATCACAGCAGGTATATCAAAAGCTTCACAAAATCTTTTACCATAATCTTTAGATTCTATCACATTTACAAATCCAACAGGAAAAAGTAAAAAAGCTACATTTTTTAGATCTACATCCTCATCAAGTAGTGTATTAATAGCCGCATATATAAAAGTAGGTGCATTACCACAAGCTAATATCATAGGTTGATCTTTATGTTTTTTGATAGCTTCTACTACAGCTGCATAACTTCTTGTAGTTTTATTTTTTTTAGCTTCTTCAAATGTAAAAGGCTCATTGATATAACATATCACTTCATTATCATAAGTATCAAGATAAAACTGACTAAGCCCTACTTTTATCATATTGACATCTACTATAATTTTGGCTTTATTTAATAAAAGATTTTTTATCCTAGCAATAGCATCTTTTGTAAAAAAGATATTATTTAATACTTGTTCAAAGCAAGTAGAGGTGTGAATAAGTCGGCTAATTACCTCTATTTGTTCATCATCAAAATCTTTTGATTTAGGATAGTTTTTTAACTCTTGCTCTATAATCTGAAACGATTTTACTGATATATTAGCACCAATATTTATAGGTGGTTGCTCTTGGACAAATTCTTTATTTTTCATAATCTACTTATAGTGTGATAACAAATCTAGCACCTATAACCCTTCCTTATCTATTTTATATTTTTCGTTAAAAGTCTCAATAGTTCCATTCATATGATTTGCTATAATCTCATGTGTCATAGAATACTCCATTGTTTAAAATTGATTTATTAATTATAGCTTAAAGTAGATTTACCCACACTTTTTATAAGGAACCTAGAATAAATCCTTAAACAAATATATTATTACGATACTATATCAAATCAAACAATAAATGTCAATTATAATTTTAAGTTTTTCTTGATATAATCACTTATGGAGTAATTAACTATGGAAAAAATAATAACAATACAAGATATATATGATTATCTTGATAAATTATCCCCTTTTGATACACAAGAAAAATGGGATAATAGTGGACTTATTGTTGGAAATATGGATGATACTTTTCATAAAGTCTATATTAGTCTTGATCTTGATAAAATTTTGATAAAAAATTGTGATAAAGGAAGTTTGATTATTACACACCATCCGCTTATATTTAGTGGTTTAAAACAAATAAACTATGATAGCTATAGCACAAAACTTTTAAGACTAATTATAAAAAAAGATATAAAAATTATCTCGATGCATACAAATATAGATAAAAGCCATCTTAATAGATATGTATTTGAAAAAATATTAGGATTTGAAGTTACTAAAGAGTTAGATTTTATATGTTATGGTAAGATAAATATCAATTTCAATAGCTTATGTAGGCTTATCAAAGAGAGATTAAATCTTGATGTCTTGCATACTGTAAAAGCGAAAGAAGATATAAAAACTATAGCATTAACTACTGGATCTGGTGGATCACTTTTACCATATATAAAAGCTGATTGTTTTTTGACAGGTGATATAAAATATCATGAAGCAATGGAAGCACAAAGTAGAAAAATATCAATTATTGATATAAAACACTATGAAAGTGAAATACATTTTAGCCCCTTAATGATGGGATTGTTAAGAAATTATTTGAAAAAAAATAAAATAAAAGGTATAATAGCAACTTCAAAAAATCCATTCGAGTATAAATAAAAGGAAAACCATTGAAAAAAGATTTAGCACAACTTGTAAAATTGTCAAAATTTGATGTAGAGATCAGCGAATTTGAACCAAAAATAGAGAAAGAAAATGATAAATTAAAAATATTTTTATCAACTGTTTCAAAACTAAATGAACAAATTGATCAGCTTTATGTTGAAATAGATGAATTAAAAAACAAAAGAATTAAAAACGATATCCATCTAAAAGAGTTATCTGATAAATTAAATGAAATTGATTCTAAAAGCAATATTGTAAAAACAGAAAAAGAGATTAAAGCTTTACAACTAGAAGAGGAAATAGCAAAAGAACAAATCAATTTTGCAAATGATGAGATAGTAAGATTAGATAATCTAATAGAGGTAAAAAAAGAGGAACTTCAAGAGCTTAAAGATCAGTTAGCACAAGAGGAAGAGGAAGTTAAAGAGTTAAAAGCTCAAGTTGAACAAACAATAGAAGAGTTTAATACATCAAGAGCTAATATTGCTCAAGAAAGATCAAAACTTTTTGAAACTATTGATAGTAAAGTTTTGGTATTTTATGAAAAAATAAGAAGATGGGCAAAAGAAACAGCAGTTGTTCCTGTAAAAAATCAAGCTTGTTTTGGTTGTCATATGAAACTTCAAGATAGAGTATATTTTGAATTTATTCATAGTGATGAGATCAAAACTTGTCCAAACTGTGGAAGAATTATATATTTAGAAGAAATCAGCGAAGAAAACTAAATATTTATCTATAATGTTTAAATATATATACTATACAGTAGCTTTAGTTATATATATTTTAACATTGCCCTACTTATATTTTAAATCTAAAAATATAAAATATAAAATCTCAATACCAGCAAAGTTTTTTTTAAAAAATAATCCAAAATTTCAACCAAATAAAATCTGGTTTCATAGCTGTTCTCACGGCGAAACAAATTCACTACAACCATTGTTTGATATGTTTGATAAAAATAATATTAATCTATCAGTTATGACAAACACAGGATTTGAACAAGCTAAAAAAATTGGTATCAAAAATATTAGATATCTGCCTTTTGAGATATTTTTACCTTTTTGGATAACTAAACAAAAACTTCTTATTGTTACAGAAGCGGAACTTTGGTATATGCTATTTTTAGTAGCAAAATCTAAAAATATCCCAACTGTTTTGATAAATGCAAGAATTAGCGATAGGTCATATAAAAATTATCAGAAATTTAGTTTTTTGTATAAACATATTTTTCAAAATATAGATAAAATCTTCGCACAAACAAGTATTGATAAACAAAGATTAGAGAGTTTAGGTGCAAAAGATGTAACTGTAGCTGGTAATATTAAACTATATCAAATACCAACAATAACTAAAGAGTATAAAAAACCTAATAAAACTATTTTCACTGCTGGTAGCACACATCAAGATGAAGAGATTTTGATATTGGATTCATTTGATTTTAATAATAAAAACAATAAGCTAATCATTGTGCCTAGACACCCTGAAAGATTTGATGAGGTATATAATATTTTAAAAAAAAGATACCAAAATAGTAATATCACATATCATAAATTTTCACAACAAGAGAATTTTAATAGCGATATAATTTTAATCGATAAAATGGGGGAACTAAACAATATCTATGCTATAAGTGATGTGGTAATTTTAGGCGGTAGTTTTATTGCTGATGCTGGTGGACATAATCCTGTTGAACCTGCATTTTTTAAAACAAAGCTGATAAGTGGAGAAACGATATTTAATCAAAAAGCTCTTTTTGAGTATATAGATAATTGTTATTTGATTTCAAATAATCAACTAAAAGATAAGCTACATAATATAGATCAGTTAAAAAATAGCTCTTTATCTAATAATATTCACAATGACATAATCAAACAATATATTCATTCAAAGCTAAACTAAATAAGCTATCCTATTGCTTATGCAAATAATTAAGATTTACCAAAGTATCTACAAGCTCCCTAAAAACAGGAACTGCAGAATTTGAAGCATAATAATAATACCAATGCTCTCCACGGTTTACAGGATTATTTACCATCACACCAATAGTATATTTTGCACCTTTATCATCGTTGACAAATCCAAAAAATGAACTAATATATTTTCTTTGATAACCTTTTTTACCACCAGATACATTTGCTGTCCCTGTTTTACCACCTATTTGCAACCCTTGAATATCAGCTTTTTTACCTGTTCCCTCTTTGACCGTATCTATTAAAAGCTGTTTCATTTTATTAGCTGTAGATAATTTTATCACTCTTTGTTGATTATTTTTTTTACAACCATCTACACTAATACAAGGGGTTGATTCAATTCCATCATTATTAAAAGCACTATATGCTTTTAGAAGTTGCATAAATGTAACAGTGATCCCTTGCCCATAAGAATCTGTTGCTTTAAAAATATTATCTTTACCTTTACTTTGACCAGCTTTATATTGATAAAGTTTGTGAATTAGCCCTTTTTTCTCATAAGGTAGATCTATACCTGTTTTTTTGGATAAACCAAATCTTTTAAATCCCTCATATATCTGTGTAGCAGTCAATCTTTGAGCAAGTGTTAAAGTTCCAATATTACTAGAATCTACAATAATATCTTTAAGTGTAATATAATGCTTTTTAAAATGATGATCATCTCTAATTGTCCATTTACCCAAATGGTATCTACCTTGTGGGTATTCCCCATTTTTATTTTTTTTACCCTTATTATGAGCATATATAAGCTCTGAAGATGTCACTTTATTGGCATCTATTACCAAAGATATAGATATAGGCTTTACAACTGATCCTGGTTCATATTGATACTCAATAGCATTAACATTTAGATTTGGTATATCTTTTTGTAAAATATTATCTGGGTTAAATCTATTTGATGAAGCTAAAGTTATAATCTTACCTGTTTGACTTTGCATAATAGCTACTATTATCTCATCTGCTTCTAGTTTGGTTTTATATCTATCTAAAATAAGCTCAATATTTCTTTGCAGTTTTAGTGGTATATTTAGTTTAATATTTCGACCATCTTTTCTTTTAACAATTTTTGAATCTTTGTTAAAAATAATATATGACAATATATCACGATCCCCTTTTAGAAGCCCATCTCTCATATTGTTTAGCTCTTTGTTATAATATCTTTCTATCCCTTTTATACCATTTAATTTTGTTTGCCCTTTTTTATTCTCTTTTTTTCTGACATATCCAACAACAGGAGTAAGGGTATCTTTATATAGATATACTCTTTTCTCACCACTTTCTTTAATATCTAATCCATGAACGATTTTATTTCCATTAATCTTAATCGCTTTAAATACACCTAGTCGTCTTAATTTATATTTTAATTCATGTAGATTTTTTGCATCCCTTGATGAGATATTATAAGATAAAATGATATTTTTTTTATGTTTTTTTCTATTTTTAGTAATCTTTTGCTGAATCTTTTTAACAGGAATATTGCTATACAATGAAAAAAGTGTCACAAAAAGTTTCTCTTTATCTTTATCTAAACATCTAAGATCAATACTAGCTTTAAATAGTTTTTTAGAAGTAGCAATTTTAAAATTGTCAGAACTTAAAATATCTCCCCTTATAGCTAAATCATTACTTGAGCTTTGTAAGTTAGGTATTCTTCTAGGTTTTGTTTGGGTATTTCGTATAGAGTTTAAAAAGATTAATAAAGCACAAATAATAAAAAACAACAATAACCCTAGCTTTTTAATTCTTCTTTTTTGTTGTTGTTCATTTTTAGACATCTATACCTCTTCTCAGCAAATTAAACTATTTTTTTAGATATACTTATAACCAAATTTATAAAGGATATATCAAGGTGTATTTTATCAAAAAACAGTTTAAATCATTTGTTCAAGATAGCAATCCAGATTATTTTTTACTGATTTTAGTTTCACTACTTATGACTATAGGGATTTTATTTTCATATTCATTATCAATATATACTGTGAATTATTATGATTATAATCAATTTCATTTTTTTATCAGAGAGTTTTTATCAGGGATCTTAGCTATTTTGATTATGTGGACTTTTGCACATCTAAATCCTGATAAAACTTTACCCAAAGTTGGATGGAGTTTGTTTGGTATATTTTTTTTTCTTATGGCAGTAATGCCGTTTTTGCCAGAATCACTTGTCACAAAAGCAGGTGGTGCTAGTAGATGGATAAGATTGCCTGGATTATCACTATCTCCAATAGAGTTTTTTAAAATAGGTTTTATCTATTTTTTAGCAGATTCATTTCAAAGAATATTAATGCAACACAATAATGTGCCATTTTTAAAAGAGCTAAAACTACTTTTGCCTTATGGTGTAGTATTTTTAATAGTTGTTTTTCTTGTAGCAGTGTTACAAAAAGATTTAGGGCAAGTTGTTGTTTTAGGCGGAATACTTACTGTATTGCTAATGTTTGCCAATAGAAGTTATAAACTTTTTGCATTTCTTATTGGGATTGTTATTTTTGGGGTTGTTATTTTAGTAGTAATAGCCCCACATAGAATATTAAGAATCCAAACTTGGTGGAGTGGTATCCAAGATAGTATGTTGTCACTACCTTTTGTGCCAGATTTTGTAGCTCAAGCTTTAAGAGTCAAAGATGTGCCTGAGCCATATCAAGTGTTAAATTCACTAAGTGCTATCTATCATGGTTCATTATTTGGAACAGGTATAGGCTCAGGTGGTTTAAAACTTGGATTTTTAAGTGAAGTTCATACAGATTTTGTTTTAGCAGGTATTACTGAGGAGATAGGTTTTTTAGGATTATGTGTTATTGTGCTTTTATTTACAATGATACTAATAAGAATTTTTAAAATTAGCAGAAGAGTGCAAAGCACAAAATATCATCTTTTTACTTTAGGTATTGGACTTATGATAATATTCGCTTTTTTGATCAACTCTTATGGAATATCAGCAATTATTCCTATAAAAGGGATAGCTGTTCCTTTTCTAAGTTATGGGGGAAGTTCCTTGATATCAAATGCTATTGCTATTGGATTAGTTTTATCTATTAGCAATAAAATGCCAAAAGAGGCTAAAATATGAATACGATAGTTGTTACAGGTGGGGGAACAGGCGGTCATCTAAGTGTTGCAAGAGCTTTTATAAAAGAGCTTCACCAAAGAGGCTATAAGATTATATTTATGGGCTCAACAAAAGGAGCAGATAAAGCTTGGTTTGAGGATGATAATACCATATATAAAAAATATTTTCTTGATACAAAAGGGGTGGTGAATCAAAAAGGATTAGGTAAAATTATCTCTTTACTTATGATACTAAAAGCGGTAGTTAAATCGATTTTGATTTTTAGAAAATATAATGTTTCAAAAATCATAAGTGTTGGTGGTTTTAGTGCAGCACCTGCATCTTTTGGTGCTATTATAACCAAAAGAGATTTTTATATTCACGAACAAAACTCTATAATGGGCAAACTCAATAAAATCACCTCCAAATATGCCAAATATCTTTTTAGCTCTTATGATAGTAGCTGTGATATTAAAGATTATCCTATTTCACAAGAGTTTTTTCAAAAAGCAAGGGTGCGAGAAAATATCAAAACTGTCATATTTTTAGGTGGTTCGCAAGGAGCAAGAGCTATTAATGATTTTGCCTTAGAAATAGCTTCATTATTAGTGAAAAACAATATTAAAATTATCCATCAAGCAGGTCGGTTAGATTTTCAAAGGGTGCAACAAAAATATAAAGATCTCAATATAGAAGCTGATGTTTTTGATTTTACTACAAATCTTTTAGAAAAAATGGATCAAGCAGATTTTGCTATTAGCAGAGCTGGTGCTAGCACACTTTGGGAGTTAAGTGCTATAGGTTTGCCTACACTATTTATCCCTTACCCTTATGCTGCTGCTAATCACCAATACTACAATGCAAAATTTTTAGAGGATCAAAATTTATGTTTTATCAAAAACGAAAAAGATCTTACTATTAAAGATTTTGAAGATATATTAAAATCAGATATCCAAACTATAAGTAAAAATCTAATCAAAACTATTAAACCAAATGGTGTAAAAAGTATAATCGATAAAATTTTAGAATCTCAGGAGCAAAAATGATAAACTTAGTATCGTTACAATTTAAAACAACAAACTGTTTCCAAACCAATTTAGAGAAATTGATAAGCTTAATAAAAAAAGCACCAAAAGACTCTTTTATAGTAGCTCCTGAAGTATGCCTTACAGGTTTTTCTTATGATAATATGGATAAAGCTGTAGAGTTTTCATATAAAGCAATAGATATACTTAAAAATCTATCAAAAGATAAGAAAATAACACTTACTATGATAAGCAAAAAAGATAATCAGTTTTTTAATACTATCTATTTCTTCCATAAAAACAATATAGTTCATACACAATCAAAATATAAATTATTTCCACTAGATTTAGAGAAAAAATATTTTACACCAGGAGATTGGGAAGATATAAAGATTTTCAATATAGATGGTATCAAAATAGCTATGCTTATATGTTTTGAGATAAGATTTACAACACTATGGGAAAAGCTAAAAGGTGCTCAAATTCTAATCATACCTGCTATGTGGGGTAAAGCAAGAAAAGAGCAACTAGAGATATTTTTAAAAGCTTTAGCTGTTACAAATCAATGTTTTGTTTGTGCAAGTAATAGTGCCAATGATGATATGGCAAAAAGTAGTGGAATTATTGGGCCTTTTGGAGATAGTTATTTTGATGATAGAAAAAATATCTTAATTAAACAAGTTGATCTAAAAGAGGTAAAAAAGATGCGAAAATATATAGATATTGGGATTAAAGATTAAATATTATATAATAATAGATATATCAAACAAAAAGAGGCGATAATATGAAATTCTTAGATGTAAAAACAGATTATGCTTTTAAAAAAGTTTTTGGTTCAAATGAAAATAAACCATTACTTATTAGATTCTTAAATAGTGTAATAGTATTTAATGATAATGCAAAAATAAAAGATTTAACTATTGAAGATCCTTATAATATACCTATGTTAAAAGGGATGAAAGATAGCTTTGTAGATGTAAAAGCAGTCTTAGATAACGATACAAAAGTTATAATCGAGATGCAAGTTTTAAATCATAAAGGTTTTGAGAAAAGAGTGCTTTATAATATGGCAAAAAACTACTCTATGCAACTTCATAAGTCAGAAGATTATCATCTTTTAAATCCTGTGATTGCTTTAAGTATAGTTGATTTTATTATGTTTGAAGATAGCAATAAAGTTATAAATAATTTTAAACTATTAGAGAAAGAAGAATTTATAAATTATAGTGATGATATAGAACTTATATTTATAGAGCTTCCAAAATTTAATAAAGAGCTAAATCAACTAAAAACTCTTCAGGAAAAATTTATATACTTTATCAAACACTCAGATAATTTAACTCTAATACCAAAAGAATTAGAGGATATAAAAGATGCTTTAGCAACTATCAATGAAGCTACTTTAACACCAGAAGAGTTAGAGTTACAACATAAAAGAAAAGAGTTTATCTATATTCAAAAATCATCTATTGACTTAGCACAAGAAAAAGGTTTTGAGCAAGGTGTTGAAAGAGGAATTGAAAAAGGACTAAAACAAGGAATTGAGCAAGGAATTGAGCAAGGAATTGAACAAGGGATTGAACAAGGAATAGAGCAAGGGATTTTATCAGTTGCAAAAAATTCAATATCTCAAGGGCTTGATAATCAAACTATATCAACAATTACTGGTTTAGAAATAGATCAAATAGAAAACTTAAGAGAATAATTTAGGTTCTATAATGTCAGATTTTAAAAATGCAATAGTTTTAACAGGTGGTATCGCAACAGGTAAAAGCACTGTAGCATCACTATTTAATCTTAGTGGTTTTCTTACTATAGATGCAGATAAAATTGCTCATACTATTTTAGATAACCACTATAATACTATTGCCAATATGTTTGGTAGCAAATATATAAAAAATCAAAAAGTATTAAGAAAAGAGTTAGGCAATCTTATTTTTAATAATATTGAACAAAAACAAAAACTAGAAAATTTTATACATCCACTTATAAAAGAACAGATTATTCAACAATCAAAAATATTTGAAGCAAACAATAAACCATATTTTATAGATATACCACTATTTTTTGAGACCAAAAATTATAATATTAAAAGATCTCTTGTTGTATATACTCCTAAAGATATTCAAATACAAAGATTGATCAAAAGGGATAATTGCACAAAAGATGAGGCTAAAACAAAGATAAACAACCAAATGGATATAGAGCAAAAAAAAGCTCTTGCTACTTATATAATAGACAATAGCAAAAATCTTACCCATCTACAAAATGAGTGCGAGAGAATAAAAAAGGAAATTTTATGATATATACCAAATATGATGCAAGTGGAAATGATTTTATTATCTTTCATACTGATATTCAAAAAGATTATTCACAACTAGCTATAAAGTTATGTGATAGAAAAAATGGTATTGGAGCAGATGGATTAATAGTGATAGTTCCACATAAACAATACGATTTTCAATGGTTATTTTATAATAGTGATGGAAGTGAAGCTTCTATGTGTGGTAATGGAACTAGAGCTTGTGCTCACTATGCTTACAACCATAACTTAGCTTTACAAAAGATGAGATTTCTCACAGGTGCAGGGGTGATTGAGTGTGAAGTAGATGAAGATATAGTTCAAACATCTATGACCAAACCTATAGAGATAAAAAAACCTTTTGAGGATGAAAATCTATTATGGTGGCAAGTTGATACAGGTGTGCCACATCTTGTAACAATAGTAGATAATTTAGAGCTTTTTGATCTAAATTTATGTGCTACTATGCGATATAGATATGATGCAAATGTCAATTTTGCAATGGTAAAAGATAATAAACTTTATGTAAGAACTTATGAAAGAGGAGTAGAGGGTGAAACACTAGCTTGTGGAACAGGTATGGTTGCCTCTTTTTTAAGAGCTTTAGAGTTAAATCTAATTTCACCATCTATAAATGTTTATCCAAAAAGTGGTGAAGAGTTAACTATAACAAAAACAAACGATAAACTACTTTTTAAAGGTAAAGTTATAAAAGAGTTTGAAAAAGAGATATAGCAGATGAAATTTTGGATTGTAAAAGCATTTTTTTTAGTATCATTATTAGGAAGCACAACATTTCCTAAAGTTTACTATAGTTTTAAAAATCCTATTACAATGAAAGCATATTTTTTTAACCATATGGCACTTATGGTTATAAAAGAAAACAATAAAATCTTACAAGATAGAAAATTTATAAAATCATTCTTTTTTCTAAAAGATCAACCAAGATATAAAAACTCTGATAAATTAAAAAGATTTAAACAAATAGAAAAAAAATACAACCTAACCTCCAAAGATAAATATGATAAATTTCTAAGAAGAATAGATATTGTCCCTGTATCTTTAGTAATCACTCAAGCAGCTATAGAAAGTGCTTGGGGTAAAAGTAGATTTTTTAAAGAAGCAAATAATATTTTTGGGCATTGGACATGGACAGGCAAAGGTTTAGTTCCCAAAGATAGAAAAGCTGGATTGAAACATAAAATCAAAATCTATGATAGTTTGGAAGATTCGATTAGAGGATATCTACTTAACCTAAATGTAGGACATAGCTATAAAAAATTTAGAGCAAAAAGGGAAAGATTAAGAAAAGAGGGCAAAATATTATCAGGTATAGCTCTTGCTCCAACACTTACAAACTATTCTGAACTCAAAGAGCAATACACAAAACTTTTGGTTAGAATGATAAAACAAAATAAGTTAGAGAATTACGATCGATGAAAACAAATATATTTTCTTTTTTGATATTAATATCTATATTATTTTTAAATGGATGTAGTAATAAAAATCAAGTCCAAAAAATAAATACAACCAAACAAATAGATACAAACAGCACAATATCTGAAGATAATCAAGATGAGGAATTAGATAGTTTTGATGATGAGTTTGATGAACCTGAAGCAAAAAAAGATGATGATCCATTTAAAGGATATAATATAATGATGACAAATTTTAATGACAAATTTTATACTTATGTTTTTAATCCTGTAGCAAGAGGTTACAAAAAAATCACAAATGATGATGTTAGACAAAGTGTAAGAAATTTTTTCGATAATCTTATGTATCCAATTAGATTTATAAATAATCTACTTCAAGGTAAAATCAAAAATGCTACTGAAGAAACAGGAAGATTTATAGTAAATACCACAGTTGGTATATTTGGGTTATTTGATCCTGCTAAAAAATATCTTGGATGGGAAGAGCATAAAGAGGATTTTGGACAAACATTAGGTTATTGGGGAGTTGGTTCTGGACCATATATTGTATTACCAATTTTAGGTCCATCAAATGCAAGAGATATGTTTAGTATCTATCCTGATTATACTATCAATCCTATAGATTATAATAAACATAGAGCTTATAATTTCAGTCATAGTTCAAAACAATCACTAAAACTTACAGTATTTAAAGAAACAAATGAGCAATCTTATAGGGCAGATCAATATGATGAGATTAAAAAAGATGCCGTTGATCTTTATCCATATCTAAAAAATATCTATACACAACATAGAGAAAAACTAATCAAGGAGTAAAAAATGTTAAAAATTTTAATCAGTATGTTTATTGTATTTAATCTATATGCAAATCAATTAGATACAATCCAATCAGATTTTACAACCACTATAGATAAAGTTGTCAAAATAGTTAAAAACAAATCTGTGCCAAAAGATATAAGAAATGACAAGATTGTATCTTCTATTAGCCCACTATTTGATTTTAAACTAATGGCAAAACTAAGCTTAGGTAGAGTTTGGAGAACTATGTCAAAATCTCAACAAAAAGAGTTTGTAAAATTATATGTAAATAGGATGAAAAAATCTTATTCATCAAAAGTAGATAAATATACAGATGAAAAGATCATCATCAATAATATCAAACAAATAAAATCAACAAGAGTGATATTAAATACAAGTTTAGTAGGTAAAGATAGTAATTTAGAAGTTGTTTATAAATACTATAAACCAAAAAAACAAAAACCAAATAAAAAAAGATGGCTTATATATGATGTAGTAATCTCTGGAGTAAGTATAATCAAAGCTGATAGAAAACAATTCTCAGAGGTATTGCAAGATTCATCTATAGATGAGCTTATCAAGAAACTAAAAAAGTAAAATTATATGTTAAACAATCTATACTCTAATATTATTTTAAAATATCCTAAAAAAGTTTTATTATTAACTATTACTATTATAATTATCTTAGGCTCTTTTGCACTAAGATTAGATATAGATGCAAGTGCTCAAACACTTTTAGTAGATGGGGATAAAGATTTAGCTTTCTCAAGAAAGATGAGCAATAGATATAAAACTCCAGATTTTTTAGTAGTAACATTTACCCCTAAAACTGATCTTTTATCAAAACAATCTATAAACACTATAAAACAATTATCAAAAGATCTAAACAGTATAGATTTTGTAGATAATACCACATCAATTATAAATGTGCCACTTCTACAAAGTCCACCTAAACCACTACAAGAGTTACTAAAAAAAATACCAACATTACTATCAAAAGATACAAATTTATCTTTGGCAAAAAAAGAGTTTCTCAATAGTGCCATATATAAAAACAATCTAGTAAGTGATGATTTCAAAACAACAGCTATTTTAGTAAATCTAAAACCTGATCTAAAATATAAAAATTTTTTAGAAAAGAAAAAAACAATAACTTCACCAAAACAACTAAAGAAATTTAATAAAGAGTTCAAACAATACAGAGATATAAGAAGAGAGTATATCCATAAAAATATCATCAAAATAAGAGAAGTTTTAGCCAAATATAAAAAAGATGCAACACTTCATCTAGGTGGGGTGGATATGATTGCTGATGATATGGTTAATTTTGTCCGAAGTGATCTTGAAACTTTTAGTTATGTTGTATTTGCTCTAATGATTATAATATTATATATTCTACTTAAAGAGATCAAATGGGTATATATTCCTATTTTTATATGTGTAGTATCTATAATTGCTACAAGTGGAATATTGGGATTGTTTGGATGGGAGATAACTGTAATATCCTCAAATTTTATATCACTACAACTGATTATGACTATGTCTTTAGTTGTTCATCTTATGATAAAATATAGAGAGTTACTTTTAAATAATCCTAATATGGAGCAAAAAGAGTTAGTTTTTCAAACAGTAACATCTATGGCAAAACCATCATTTTTTGTAGTGATCACTACTATTGCTGGATTTAGTTCATTAGTTTTTAGCAGTATTTTACCTGTGATGAATTTTGGATGGATGATGAGTATGGGTATAGCTATATCTTTAGTGCTAACTTTTATACTATTTCCAACTATACTAATTTTACTTCCAAAAAAATATTTAACAATACCAAAACAAAATAAAACACCATTTACTGCACATATATCAAATATAGCTATAAACTATAAAAAAACTATTATTATTTTATCTTTAATAGTTGTATATTTTTCACTTACAGGTGCAAATAGATTATTTGTTGAGAATAGTTTTATAAACTACTTTAAACAAAATACTGAGATATACAAAGGGATGAAACTTATAGATCAAAAATTAGGGGGAACTACACCTTTAGATATTATTATAACTTTTAAAGATGAACCAAAAACAATAAAAGATACAGAAGTAACATCTAGTGATGATGAACTAGATAGTTTTGATGATGAATTTACAGATGATAGTTCAGATACTACATATTGGTTTACAAAAGCTAAGATGGATAAAATAAGAAAAATTAGCAACTATTTAGATAGTCTGCCTCAAATAGGAAAAGTTATATCATTAGCTACACTTGATGAGGTTGGAAAAGTTTTAAATGATGGAAAATATTTAGATAGTTTTGAGTTAGCTTTATTAAATAAAAAATTACCACAAAAATATAAAAAAATACTTCTATCACCTTATGTAGATATAGAAGCAAATCAAATAAGAATCTCTACTAGAATAATAGATTCACTACCCAATCTAAGAAGAGATAAGCTTATCAAAAAAATAGATCATGATCTATCTGAAATGCTAAATCCCAAATATGAAACATATAAACTTACAAATCTTTTAATACTATATGATAATATGCTTCAATCTTTATTTCATTCACAAATAGAAACATTAGGGGTGGTCGTTGTTATATTATTTTTGATGTTTTTACTTCTATTTAGAAATATAATTATTGCTATTTTAGCACTTATTGCAAATATTGTTCCTGTAGGAGTGATATTTGGTTTTATGGGATGGATGCATATTCCACTTGATATGATGACTATAACTATTGCTGCTATTAGTATGGGGATTGCCGTTGATGATACTATACATTATATCCATAGATTTAAAGATGAATACAATAAAACAAAAGATTATACACTAGCACTAAAAAATTCACACAAAAGTATAGGAACAGCTATGTTTTATACATCTGTGATTATTATGGTTGGATTTTCAGTTTTAATATTATCAAATTTTATACCAACTATATATTTTGGTATTTTGACACTTATTGCTATGTTTATGGCGATTATTGCTGATCTACTTTTGATGCCTGTGCTATTGTTAATATTTAAACCACTAAAGGATAAAAATTTATGAATATACTAATACCTGTAGATGACAATGATTTTGAAGAGGCTAAGATTACACTAATAGATAACCTAAAATATTGGGTATTTATCAAACACAATGAGGGACAAATAGAACAATATGAGTTTTATAAATCAAAAGATGAGATAAAAGAGTTTATCGATATTGTGATTTTAAAAAATGACAAAGAGTATATCTGGCCATTTATAGAAGAAAACATAGCTATACTTATAGCTCCACTTCAAAGATATATTGAAGATATTATTGAAGCTTATATGTTTAAAGAGTTACACGATATAAATATCTAAGATTTTATCTCGTCTAAAAACTCTTCTATTTTATATCTACTTCTATACTCTTGACTCATTAGATGAATTAATATATCACCCAAATCAATAATAGTCCAATCATCAGAATCATCTATTCTTAAAAACTCTTCACCCATTGGTTTTAATATATCTTTTAGATAATTTACCAATGAAAAAGCATGTTTGTTATTTAATGTTGTAGCTATTACAACTGTATTTACGATATAGTTTTGACCCTCAAGATCTATACTTTGTATATCTTGAGCTTTTTTTTCATCTAATATATCTATAATTTTTTTAATTCTTTGTTCCAAAATTATTTTACCTTTGTTTTTTATTTTATAATATAGGGTAATTTCTTTTAGCAATGGCGATACAATTCTTTTATCAGTCTTTACTTTATTTTCAAACATTAATTTTTCAGCATCGTATTTTGCATTGATGTACTTTTCACTATCAGGATGCAACTTTAAAAGTTTTTCGTATATTTTAATGGCATCATCGAACTTTCCAAGATTTTCATAAGTGATTGCCAGAGATTCTAATACTTCGGTGTTGTTTGGATCTATACTCAACGCACTGTTAAATACTCCGAGAGCTTCCCTATATCTCTCCATTCTAAATAATGCATATCCTTTCAAACACCATAAATCTATATTGTCCATATCACTACCAATCTGTTTATCGATATATTGGATAGCTTCTTCAAAGAAATCAATATTGTTAGTAATTTCCCCCTTCCCAATAAGCGTATATATCGTAATCATATATCTTTCATCAGCATTTAAATGCTCCATATATA